>JBEBSM010000320.1:0-4636 GCA_040394315.1 Lujinxingia vulgaris | reverse complement strand
CGACGTCGACGATGTTGCCGATGACCAGGAATAATTGCGGTAGTTTGACGTCTTGGATCGCGCGGCGAACGGTTGCAACGTCGCCGCCACTCGGGTGCGCCAGATCCAGCCGATGGTGCGAATGCCATTCGCCGATATGCTGCAAACCATGCAGGTCGCGGATGATGTGGCCGCTTTCGATCAAGTAGTTTTTGTCTTGATAAAAGGCTGTGACCTGATGACGCGCCTGGCGTCCAGGTCCGAGCACATATTGTACGACTGGAAATCCAGAATAGGTCCAGAATCCGAAGAGATCTCCGCCGGTTTCAAGGTTTGGATAATCCTGAATACAGCGCGCGATGTAATCGAGTTCGCTCTCGTAAATTACGGCCTGACTGATGGGAAGGTTGGAACGATTTTGGTCTGGCATGAGAAGCTCCGTATAATTTAGTGAGAACGTTCAGTAATCAGAGAATCGAAGTCGAAGGCTTGGACGGGCGCACAGACGGGACATTCCGCGTTGCGGCTCACGCGTGCGCCGTACCAGCGCAAAATCGTGTTGCTGCGGAAGTCGTAGGCCATCGGTGCGTAGCTGGCGTAAATTCGCTCGCGGCGGTTGGCCCAGATGTAGAAATCAGCCTGCAGATCTTCTTCTAGATGGAGCATTGCTGCCTGGCCACCGCGTGAGAGTTCGACGATTGCAAGTCGCGCAGTCATGTTGGCGATTGGAGCAATATCGATCGACAAACCAGGCTGGATGGTGGCGGCAACGTCGGTGTCGCTCACGTAAGCCGGCGTTTCGCTGCGCGCCTGGCGGAACTGCGAGCGTTCTTCGTCGGCGGCCTGCATGAGTCCTTTCGAAAATATGCATGCCAGACATGGGCCGTCGCTGGGGCGGACGCGCACGACATCGCCGCCGGCTGCGCGGGTGGTTGCGCGGCCAAATAATGCAACGATCTGGTGTTTGAGCGCGGCGGCGTTGATGTTGAAACGGCTGCGGTTGTTGTCGGTCGCGCCAATGATGAGGTCGACGGATGCGATGGCCTGGTCGAACGCAGTGGATTCCGTGTTGATGTCGATATTGTGGATCTCGACGGTGGCGGACGGGTTGCGCTGCAAAATATCGTCGCGCATCGCACGGGTTTTCAGGCGGCCCAGATCGCGCGTTCCACAGACGTGTCGGGAAATGTTTGAGAGTTCGAGGCGATCGAAATCAAACAATACAAAATGTCCGACTCCGGCGCGGGCGAGTTCGACGCAGATCTGTGATCCGCCGCTTCCCAGGCCGACGATGGCTACTTTTTTGGTGGCGAGTACGTCGGTTTCGAGGATGCCGCGGTTGCGTGAGAAGATTTCTGACGCTGCCGGCACAACATCCACCGTACATTCAGCCATCGCGCCTGCCTCGCCGGCAAAAGCGCGACAGATGAAGTTGTTGGGGCCGCGGGTTACGAAAACAATGACGCCGACCGGCGCGGCGGGTGCGTCGAGTTGACGATTCAGGCTTTGCTGAATCTCGTCGATCCGTGCATCGACTGTGGCCATGGCGTCTGCGGATGGTGCAGCAACGAAGATGCAGGGCCAGGCGGCGCCGGAAGGTCGTGCTGCAGGTGCGTTTGCAAATGCGTGAAAAACAGTGGCGTCGTCCATTGCAAAAGCGAGTCCGGATTGTGCGGTGCGGCGCTCTAAAATAGCGGCTAGTTCAGAGGCTTGGACAAGTACGCGTGGAGCGTCTGTGGCAAAAAAGCCGTCTTCAGCAATCTGATCGATGACGACAGCATCCGGTCCGGTAGAGCTCGGCTGGTCTGCACGCAGCACGACGAGTTCGCCGGTTGCGGGGTCGAAGACGAGTTGTTCTCGATTTGGATTTTGGCGTTCTAATTCATCGGAAAGCGTCGGGTTTGTCATCGACTGAAGATGGTTTTTGATCTTGTTGGATGTTGTCATGGTGTTTGCCCTCGAATGAAAGAAGTTGGCGTGTGTTTCACTTCATTCAACGAGCATTTTTGGTGTTACTGACAGTTCATTAGAACGATGTTTGCGATTTGTTTTTGAGAGTGATTGGAAAAACAAGACAAAAAAAGCGTTACGCGATGGGATATTATAGGTGTGTATTCGTTGCGGATTGAGAACGTCATGTATGCGTTTTATCTACGATATCGATGTCATAAATCGTGTGGTTTTGTTTGGAGCGATAGCGGGTAAATAGATTCGCTTTTGTGAGCCTTTTGAAGGGCAGTTATGAGCGGAAACGAAAAGATCGGGAAGCAAACTGGAACCTTCGAGAGATTCGTCGCGGGTGAGGAAAAGTCGTGGTGAAACGCACGTGTCAGCTCGAGCAGTTTGGGGTGGGAGGCAATACGGCTTAAGAGGAATGGCTTTTGCGTGTATTGTGGTCGGGTATTGTCGATTTCATGAGACGAATTTTCGTTGTAGCGGATGGTAATGATGTTGAATCGTTTGGATGAGTTGGTGGGTGCGCTCGAAGCGTGGCCGATTGTGCAGCTTTTTTGTGGGGGCGAGCAACGTCTGGAGATCCTGAAGGCGTTTGTCGAGCAGCGGCGGGCGGCCGGGGTTTCGGTGGTGGCGTTTAGTGGGCGGCATCGTGAGAAACGGCTTGTAGAACGGTTGCAAAATGAGGTTGGGGCGGTTGATGTTTTGATTGTCGATCACTGGTTTGGAGAGCTGGTTCATCCGGACGAGGTGGGGGCTTTTCAGCGTGCGCTTTCGGATTTCGTGTTTGAAAAAGGTGGGAAGTTGATTCTGGCGTCGGGCGGGGCGGCGGATCAAAAATACAGTCCGTTGCCGGAGTGGGTCTGGGAGCGGATGGGGGAGTTGATGTTTGAGGACGTCATAGAGGAGGATTTTCTGGATCCGTTTGCGGGTTTGTTTCCGCCGTTGGTTCAGGAGGGGACGTTGCGGGGTGGGGAGCAGGCGATGGTTGGGGCGACGCTTGTTGGTGCGGCGCTTGTTGGTGCTGCCGGGATTGTGCAGCAAAAGGTGTCGTCGCAGTTGATTGTGGAGGCGCCAGTGACCTCGCCGGTGCGGCGGCTTTATCAGATGTTTGTGGAGATTGGTTCTGAGGAAGATCTGGCGATCAATCTTGAGGATGACGAAGATTTCAAGCGGATGGTCGGGCCGGTGGAGGCGCGGTTTTGTGAGTGGGTTTATCATCAACTTGAGCATCGACAGTTGGTGGATGCGATTGCGGATAGTCTGTTGCGTGCGTCGGAAATTAAGCGGTTTTCTAGCAGGCTGAAGATTGCGCCGGAAGCGACGAAGGGGATGGATGCGAAAGCGCAGTTGCGGCATGCGCTGGCGGAAATGGGGATTCGGGAGCCTGGTTTGCCGCCGGTGGTTGAGAATGGGATTCGGGAACTTCGGGAGCTTGCGGCGGCGCTGCAACGGCCTGCGGATTCGGTGACGGATATCGAGGGGCGGGATATTTCGTTGGACGGACATCTGGTTGCGGCGCGGCGTGGAACGGAGCGATTGCTCAAATTGGTCGCGACGTTTTTGTGGGATTCTGGCCTGAACGATATTTTTTGTGACGTGGTTGAAGGAAATTTGCAGGAGTTTAATAACCCGGGGTTGGTGGCGGATAGTACGTCGTCGAAATGGTTATTGAACGGAGACATCGGGACGTTAAATTACTTGCTTCGTGCTGTAGATCGGGAGCGGATTGCGCGTAAACGGCCGTTGGTGTTTTCGCGTGGGCAGCGTGATTATTGGGGCGATGGGGTGTTCTGGCCGGTGAAAGAGTTGGGAGTTCTTTTTAATACAGGAATGCATGACAGCGGCGTGTCGGCGGAGGAGCGCAGGGTCAGAGCGCTAAAAATCGTGAACGCAATGCTGGCCAATGTGGACGGGGCTGGTCCGAGACTTCGGATTCCGCAGCCTGTGCAGTTTTTTCGGCGTTATTTTGACGATCTCGGCGAGCATTATGAGGGATGGACGATGGTCCAGCAGGCTTATGGAGAGGCGAAGCTGGTGAAGTTTTATGAGGTCGAAGGCGGGTTTGATCTGCATGTGCCGTATTTGTTTTTGGCGGCGACGAATCCTTCGTCGATTGATGTGTCGTGTGCGAAATTGGGTGGCTGGTTTTTGAATCCGGTCTGACGATGGACTGCGAGGAATCAATCGGTAGTTTTTTTGGAAACCCCGGGGTGAAGGGTGAGGATCGCGAGTTCTGGTGCGGTTTTTAGCGATCGGAAGGTAGGCTTGTGGGTCTGGTTTGCGGTTTTTTGCAGCGGTTTTTGGGGTGTGAGATTACCTGAACCGTGCAGATTCCGCTCTTGAGCGCCAGGTGAGCTCACTTTTAACCTCAACCGGCGCTCTTGAGCGCCGGTTGCGCTCACTTTTAACCTCTACCTGCACTCGCGAGCGCTACTTTTTGAAAAGTATACTGAACGCGCAGGTAGTTTTAAGCGCAGATCCGCTCACTCAAACCATAGGGGGTGTGCTCGCGGGAGCGACTTTTTCAAAAACGTACTGAATAGATAGGTAGTTTTAAGCGCACCCTGCGCTCATAAATGAGCTCCGGGTGCGCTTGCAAGTGCTGGTTGGGGTTACGGATGAGCGCGGGGGGCGCTTCAAAGCGTGTTGTGGATGCGTTTTTGTGTGCGGTTTTGGGGGGGGTCTCTGTGTCACAAATGTG
>JBEBSM010000319.1:0-4642 GCA_040394315.1 Lujinxingia vulgaris | reverse complement strand
CCGTCTGTTTGGCCGTGGGGGTGCGCAATGAAAAACATCTTCAACCCCATGTCAGCACACAGCGCCCAACAACTGTTGCCCAAGTTCTCCCGCATCGTATTCCAAGACGCTCCCGCAAAGGACCACGCCCACTACCACGCAGAAATCAAAAGCCAGTGGATAGACAGCCCCACCAGCGCAATGGTTCACGTCCAGATCGTTTCTTATGACTTGGACGCATTCCGCGCCAACAACCCTGAACTGCCGGGCATTGAGCACCGCACGCGCGTCCTCATCGATGTCACCCAGATCATCGCAATCAATAAGATTCCGCGACATGCGAACCCCACAACGGTAGTGAGGCAGTAAATGATCCCCTTCGACCGCTTCCAATGGCTTCAAGGGTGGGTAGACGACCTAAGTCTTTCAACCACCGCAAAAGCGTGCCTTGCCGTGCTCTTGCGGTTCATGAATGCCGAAGGCGTCGCATGGCCATCATTAGAGACAATTGCAGAACGGGCAGGCTGTAGCGTCCGTTCTGCACGCACACATTTGACCACAGCCGAGGGTGCAAACTGGATCGCCAGGAGCGTAAAACCGGGTCATTCTGTCGTGTACCAAGCAACAGAACCCCGGCAAAATACGACACAACCCCGGCAACAGTTGCCGCATACCCCGGCAAAATACGACACTCCAACGAGTTTTGATACCCCGGAAACAGTTGCCGCCCCGGCAAAATACGACACAACCCCGGCAACAGTTGCCGCCCTACCCCGGCAAAATACGACACAACCCCGGCAACAGTTGCCGCATACCCCGGCAAAATACGACACAACCCCGGCAACAGTTGCCGCCGAAGCTACTACTACAACTACTTCTACTACTACCCAAGAAGTAGAAGAAGTAGTTTTGCAAAAATTCGCGCGAGAAAATTTCCAACCGGAAAACGAACCGGATTCACTCGATGCGTTTTTGATGCACGTGGCTAGTCGACACGGTTACGAATTATCGCCAGCACAAGCGATGGGAACTGCCGGGATTGTTTTCGGGGCATTCGGAGATGTCACCGAATCCAAAACCTACATTGCCGCTCGCTTCGCTGAAAAAGACGGCCTTGGATTTCCTCTGCCGACAATGCTCGGAATTATTCACAAGGACGCGGCCGGCTGGAAAAAAAGCGCTGACCAAAACCAAACACAACCGAACCGCGGCGGACAGGCCCCGGTTCAAACATCACGGCTTGAGGTTCGAAACACCGAATGGTCGAGCCTTCCAGAAACTCAAGCCTGGTTCGATACGGCCAACCACGAAAAAATTTAAGGAGAACCCAAAATGAGCGCAGAAAATATCACCAGAATTCTACAGTCGGTCGGCAAGGGACGGCCGTCCACACACATCGTCCGACCGTGCAGACTGTGCGGCCAAGAAGCCGAAGTCCCCGAAGTAATCCCAACGTCGATGCACCACCTCGCCGCCTGCAAGAGTTGCGTGGATGCAGACCGTGCAGCCCACGACGCCAAGCTCGTCGAGCTTCAGAAACCAAACCCAGACCGACTGATCGAAATGGCACGAATCCCAGACTTGCCACCGGTTCCGCTGCGGCCGGCGTTCGCTCGATTTCTGGAAGTCCCCGAAACCGAGAAAGCCGGGCTGTACGCCTACGGCCGCCCCGGCGTTGGCAAATCCTGTCAGGTTGCAGAGTTCGCGCGCCAGTGGTGCCGCACCAAGTTTCGACAGGCGTTTTACGTCAACGAAGTGGATCTGTTCCAAATCCTCAAGGACTGGAAGCACAACACAGAGACCTACAATACCCTCTGCAACGTGCCGCTTTTGGCCGTGGATGACCTCGGAGCCAACAAGGTGAGTGAGTGGTCGTCCAGCGTCTTCTACGCTGTTCTGGACGCACGTAGCGCGAAGAAGCGCAAAACGATTCTGGCCAGCAACCTGCCCCCTGCCGAACTGCAAAAACTCCCCGGTTTTGACGAGCGCGTCATGCGGCGCATTCGGCATCTTTGCGAAGTCCCGTACGAACTCTCACCCTACACGGAGGTTTAAGATGACAATTTACAGGGTCCACTTGGCTGATGATTTAGAGGATTACGAGGACATTGAATTGAAGGGCTGGTTTGACGACGAAGAAAGCGCCGCGCTGGAATTTGTAGAAGAGCGCCTGCACGAGGACTACGGATATGATTTACCAGTCGATCTAATAATTAACGGACAGCTATTTTCAGTCGATCACGTTCCATCGGTTACGCTTGAGGTTTGCGAGCACGATCTGGAGGACGACCAGCTCGCCGAATGGGAAGCCTACAAGGCCAGTGAGGTGGCGCCATGACAACCGCAGAATCCCGCGCACTCTACAGACTGGCCAGCTTTTTGCTTGGTCCTTGCGATCAGGAAAGACGGCACCTCCATTCTAGCGGTGGCGCGCAAGATGTGTCGCACAAAGAAGCCCTGGAATCTCTCGAGTTTTTATTTTCAAGAAAGGCTGAAGTGGGCGGCGTGTATAGTCATGGCACGGCTGAACTGCGAGATAAATGGCAAGCTCGGTTTGGGCAGGTCGAAGCCGAGGAGGTGGCGCCATGAGATTGATTTCATTCGCAGCAACAATTCCGCAAATCCAGAACCGAACCAAAACCGTCACACGGAGGTTGGGCTGGAAAAATCTTCAACCAGGGCAACAGCTCCGTGGCGTCCATAAAGCGATGGGGCTGAAAAAGGGTGAAAGGGCCCTGACGTTGGCGGTGATCCGGGTTGTGGACGTTCGTCGGGAATCCCTCTCGCTATGCACCGATGCTGATGCAGCCGCCGAAGGATTTCCAGAGATGACAGGCGCACAATTCGTCGAGTTCTTTTGCAAGACCATGGGCTGCTTGCCGGATACTGAAATAACACGAATCGAGTTTGATTTTGAGGAGGTGGAATGGTGATGGATGGGATTCTAATAACGGCAGCAGAGGCAACAAAGGTCGCCAGCAAAGTGATCCGTAACCGCCTAAACAGAGTGGAACTAGTCTTAGAGCAGTGCTCAAACGAAATTAAACTGGCTGCGAAACTGGGCAGCACAAGCACTTATGTAACTGTCGACAATCTCGCTGACGAGTTGGTTCCAGTTGTCATGGCAGCACTTAGCGAAGTCGGATTTAACGTAAGTCACGAGAGCGGCCGCCTCAAATTCATCGAGACCCGAATCAATATCTCCTGGGAGACCCACCCATGACCACCCCTTACCTCACCACAAAACAGGCCGCGAAATACCTTGGCCTGTCAGTCAAACGAGTCATCGAGCTGATTAGCTGCCGCGAAATCACTCCCTACGGCCGCATTGGCAGCCGGGGCGCGTACCGGTGGCGCAGCGAAGACCTCGACGAATGGTTAAAAAGTTGCGTCGTGACAAGTCTGGCAGCACCATCATCGGTGCCAGTCCCGGTCGCGAGCCAACGACAGGCAGAGAAACATGAAACAAACCACGAAAATGACACGAATCGAGCCCGGAATATTTCAATTGAACGACGGCCGCTACCGCGTGCGGACCGGTGCGAAATGCCCGATGACGGGAAAGATCATTCGCAGCGAAGCGACCGTCCAGACACTCCAGGAGGCACGGAATGCACGACAGCAAATCAAGGACGAGATCACGTCCAAGAACCCAGAAAACGAAGCGCGGATTATTACGCTCGCCGATTACGCAGAGCAGTGGTGGGCGACTAAAGAACCACGCCTCAAAGCGAGCACGGCAATGACGTACGAGCGCGCAATCAGTCACCGCATATTGCCGGAACTTGGCCACATCCCGATTCAGTCACTCTCACGCCGTGACGTACTCGCGTGGGTAACGTGGGCGGAAGCTCAACGCCAACCACCCGCAACGGTTCGCAAGATTGAACGTGATTTGGCTGCCGGCCGCCTCGACCATGAACAGGCCGATCATCAAATCGAGCACATCATGGCCACAACCGACGTCGCGACGTTGAAGCCCTACGGTGCTCCTACCGTTCATAAATGGTGGCGAGTACTTGTGCAGGTGTTGAAAGATGCTCATGCGGACGGGTACTTGGCCAGCGACGTGGTGGCGCGCGTAACACCCCCAACATCAAAGGCACCGCCTGCACGGGAATCACGCACACTCACCATCGAAGAACTTGGCCGCCTGTTGACGGCCGTCCATCAATACTTCCCCCAGCGTTACGCTGAAGTGTTGACGCTCGCCACCACCGGCATGCGCGCCGGCGAAGCATACGCACTCACCTGGGCAGACATTGACTACACCGGCAAGCGAATAAGCGTCACCAAATCAGTCTGGTCTGGCAAGGTAGGAACCACCAAAACCGGCACCGGCCGCGATGTTCCCATGACCGCTACTTTGGCCGACGCCCTTATTGAGCACCGCAAAACGCTGATCCGAAACAACCACCCCGGCCTTGCTTCAGGACTCGTCTTCCCTTCCGATGCTGGAACGCACCGTGAACCGTCGTCACTGAAGAAAAGCGTCGACCAGGCGTGCGAAGATGCGAAAATCAAACAACGTGTCAGCCCGCAAGTGTTGCGCCGAACGTTCAACACTTTGCTCGTCGCGCACCAGGTTGACCGGATCGTTATTCGCGCGACGATGGGCCATTCGTCGGAACAAATGACCGAACGCTACGCCGGCGTTCCAATG
>JBEBSM010000318.1:0-4648 GCA_040394315.1 Lujinxingia vulgaris | reverse complement strand
GTTTGGTTACGCACTAGAAAACAGTGTTTGGTTTGGGCGCAGGTACATGTCTTGGAGACGGTACCTGCGTTTTTTTGTGCTTTTTTTGAGTCGAAATTGTGGGGTGAAAACCGTTTTCGGTGGTGTTCAATAATTGTGGAAAATCCGAAAATGGGGGGGGTGGAAATTGGGGCATGGCACCCCTCTCAGAGACGGGAGCGAGGCCAGTGTTTGTGCGGAATCGTCGCGTGAATCCAAAGTTTTTTTGCGGCCGGTAACGCAAATGCTTGTAGTTGGATTCGATGTTCTTTATTGTCACGATGTCTACTACGTTTATACACAAAGGTATCGCCATGAAATTGCGCGTACGACTACTTCCGTTATTACTTGTTTGCCTGGCTTCCCTTGTATTTGCTGGCTGCGTAAATGTCGCCGGCGGCGGGATGGCTTTGAGCATCGTGACTTTCCTCCTACTTGCGTTTGGCATGGGAATTGCGGCCTGTTCGGATGGCACTCCCAATTCGAATAACCCGACAGGTGGCTGGGATGTTGGGGAAGATGCGCGCTCCGGTGATATCGATGAGCCGGGTGATGTGCAGGAGATCCCCGATGGAGATCCGCTCGATGTCGATGTGGATGACGACGCTGGAATCTGGTCGCCCTGCTGTAATAATGGCGTTGTGGAATCCTGTTTTTGTCCGGCGAATATGGCCTGTAATTATGGGATGTTTAACACCTGCAGTGATGGTACGTGCACGGACGGGTGGCTGGAGCAATGTCCGGACACGGACGCGGGCTTACCCGATGCTGACGTCGAGGAAGATGTTGTTGAAGAGCCTGATGTTGTGGAAGTCGATGTTGAGGACGGCGACGCGGGAAGCTGGGAATCGTGCTGCACGAATGGCGTGGTCAATAGCTGCTTTTGTCCGGCCGGGATGGCGTGTAATTACGGGATGTATCAAGACTGTGGTGAGGGAACGTGCGTGTTTGGCGGTCAGAGCTGTCCGAAGGGCGACGGGGAGGGGCTGTAAGCGATGACTCATCAAGCAAAATTTGCAGGTGGTATTTTTGGTGCGTTTCATGACGAATTGATGGGGAAGCCCGTAGATTTTTCGGCTTTTGATCCGTCGCAGTTTGATGCTGCGCTATTGAATGAGGCGCGTGAGACCTGGCTTGAGCGGTTTCAGACTGAATTTCGGTCTACGCAGATCATGACGCGGTTTATGAGCGAAGTGCTCGGCGCGGGTGATCCGATCGATATTTATGCGGGCGGCGTAGATCTTATCGGTGACGAGGTCCGTCACACCGCGTTGTGTGCGGGCATGTGCAGGGCGCTGGGCGGCGTTGTGCGCTTTCCTGACCCGGTTGCGCTCGTCGATCCGCGGGAGTTTCTGGCTGCGTCTATGGGCGAGCGTGCGTTGCATACCGCGATTACGATGGTGGCGATTAATGAGACGCTTTCTTACGGGTTCATCACGGATTTGCGGGAGCGTTGCCAGGAACCGACGGTGCGTGCCGTGCTCGATGCGACGGTTGAGGACGAAGAAGGTCATCAGGATTTTGGGTGGGTCTATATCGAGAAGTCGCTCAAGCGTTTTCCGAAATCGACGCTTCCGGCCTGGCGACATCTGGTCGGGCTCACGCTTAAAACGCATTTTGATGTGGTGAATCCAATTCTTGCGGACTTGTCGCCGAAGCAATTGAATCTTGAGGTGTGGCCGGATCTGGAGCGGATTCCGCTCGGTCTTTTTAGCCGGCAGCGCCAGGCGCTTGTTTTTGACAAAACTTTCCGGGAAGTTGCCGAGCCAAGGCTCAAAAGTCTCGATCTTTTGTGATTTTTAGGCGCCGGTGGGCTCTGGGTGCTGGTTTGTGCAAATCGCGCAAACCCGCGTAGAATGCGCGGCTAAAGGATGTTTCAAATTTGGGGAAGGCTTCCGGGCAGCCCGGAAGGGGTGCCGGCGTTTGCGGGAAGGTTGCCGGTCACCTTTTTCACCTCTTGCAAATCCTGGGAAGGTTGCCGGGCTGCTTTTGGAGCTCTTGCAAATCCTGGGAAGCTTGCCGGGCTGCCGAGAAGGTTGTTTTGGTGTTTTTGGGGAAATTGACGATTATTCGCCGCGGAGTTTGGCTGCGTAATCGAGTGTTTCCTGGGGGACAAAACCCGGCGGTGGTGGTTTGCGGTCGCTCGTTTTGGTGAATTCTGGGTGGTTGGTTTCGATCCAGCGGACGGTGTCGCGCAGGGTGTCGTTGGCGTTGCGGGGTTTCCAGCCGAGTTCTTTTTGGGCGCGGGAGGAGTCGATGTACCAGAAGTAGCGGGCCATATCGACGCTGACCGGGTCGAGGTCGGCGGTTTTGCCGACGCTGCGCATGGCTGCGTCGAGGAAGCGTGCGCCGAACAGGGCGGCCTTGTCGGGGATGGGTAGGCGAGGCGCGCTGATTCCGGAAATGGTTTCGAGGCGTTTGAAGAAATCAGCGAGCGTGAGGTTGCAGGCTCCGAGCAGGTAAGTTGCGCCGACGGGTGCTTTGTCCATGGCCAGGATGAAGGCGGTGGCGGTGTCGCGGGCGTCGACGAAGGAGATTCCGCCGGACATGGAGGTGGGGATTTTTTTCTGGAGGAAGTTGATGACGTCGCCGGTGGAGCTCTGGCGGCGGTCGCCGGGGCCGAGCAAAAGGGTGGGGCGCATGATGACGATGGGCATGCCAAAGTCTTTGATGGCGTCCAGGCAGACGCGTTCGGCGTAGATTTTGGAGAGGTAGTAGGGCCAGTCGCGCACGAGGCGTTCCTGGGTGGGGGAGTCGTCGGTGGCGATGTCGTCGGCGCTTTTGCTGACGCCGACGGTGCCGCTGGTGGAGGCGACGACGATTTTTTCGAGTTTTGGATTGGCTTCGGCGCGCAGTGCTTCGAGGAGTAGACGGGTGCCGTCGACGTGGAGTTCGTACATGCGGTGGGCGTGGCGCGGGTCGCGCTCGACTTTGCCGGCCAGGTGGTAGACGCGGGTTACGCCGTCGACGGCGCGGGCCAGGTCGGCGACGTTTGTGAAATCGCCTTCGATGATTTCGACGCCGAGGGCGGCCAGCTCGTGGTCAAAGTTTCGGGTGAGGGCGCGGACGGATTCTCCGCGCTCGATGAGCTGGGTGACGAGGTGGCGGCCTAGAAAGCCGGTGGCGCCGGTGACGAGTGTGGTCATGGGGTTTATCGCTTTGAATTAGAGTTGGAAGACTGCCTGGAAGCGCATGAGGAGTGCGGGATCGTTGGTTTTGATGACGCCGCTGATGAATTCGTCGTAGGAGGGGACGTAGCTTTCCTGGACGATTTTGCGAAAGATTTCCGGACTGGTTTTGACGACGCAATCGACCTGCGCAGCGGTTTTGCCCTGGAAAATCGCGCACTGATCGGCGTTAACGGTGACGGTCCACTTGTGGTGATCGTTGTTGCCGAGGCTGAAGTAGAAATTGACCGGGCTATCGACCTGATTGCGGGAGAATTTTGCGGGCAGACCGGTGAAGAGTGGTTCGAGGTCTTGTTCGCGTTTTTTGAGGCCGGTGCCGCCCTGGGCGTCGCGCAGGGCGGCGACGGCTGCGTGTGCGCGGGTGCTGATGTGGTCGTAGCACTCGGTGGGTGACATGCCTTTGGTTTCGCGTTTGAGTTCGTGGGCGGAGATGACTTTTCCGATGTAGACTTTGAGGTTACGCGAGGTCGGTGATGGGAGTTTTTGTCCCTTGGGGAGCGCGCGGTGTGTGCCTTCGATGTAGATGGGGAGGATGTCGATGATTTGTGAATCAACGAGGTAGCCCAGGCCGCGGCGGAATGGGCGGAGTTTTCCGTCGGTGGAGCGTGTGCCTTCGGGGAACATGAGGAGCATTTCGCCACGTCGCAGGGCTTCGTGGGCTGCGCCGAGGGATGCTTCGAGCGAGCCGGAACGTTCGACGGGGAGCAGGTTTGTGAAGTTCTTGAAGAAGGTTTTGCGTGCTTTGTTGCGGAAGAAATAATCGGCTGCGGCCAGTGCGCGGATGTCGGCGCCGTAGTCGCCGAGCGCGTATTTTACCAGTCCCATGTCGAGGTGGCTGGAGTGGTTGGCGACGACGATAAGGTTGGGGTTGTGGTGTGGCAGGTTGGCGCGGCCGAAGACTTCGACGTTGAAGAGGTTGCTGTAGGCACGCATCTGGGTTGCGTGTAGCGACTGTTTTGCGACGCGGGCGAAGGATGGGTGGACGGGGAATTCTTCGATCTTGGTGCTGGTGGCGGTCGAAACTTTTACCAGTGCGGTCGATGCAGCATTGGGGTTTCCAGCGAGTAGATTCTGGAGTTCGCCGACGGTCTGGAGGTGTGTGAGCTGGTCGGAGGCGATGTGGAAACCGCGGGTTTCGAGGATGCTGGCGAGTTCGATGACCATGAGGCTGTCGAATCCGAGATCGTCCTGGAAGTGGGTTGCGTTGTGGATGCGTGCGGGGTCGAAATCGGAGAGTTTACCGAGGGCTTTGTCGAGCCAGCTCCAGGTGGTGTCTTCGATGTCGGTGGAGAGCGAGGTTTGCTCTTCGGCGGACATGAGGCGCTCGAGGATCTGGACGACGTCGCGGCGTTTGATCTTTTTGGTGGATGTGCGGTGCAGATCATCGTCCCAGAAACGGTTTAACTGTAGGCGGATGTGGGATGCGACGCGTGCGCCTACGA
>JBEBSM010000317.1:0-4648 GCA_040394315.1 Lujinxingia vulgaris | reverse complement strand
AGTTACTTCCCACAGACCATCCATCGCATACGGCAACCATTCCATCTGCGGACGCAACGCACCGGCCGATGGTACGTAGATATATCCACCGCTCGTCGCACACGTCATGCTTGCGTAATCCTCGATCGGACCAACACGTCCGTTCTCATCACGCTTGGGCAAGCAATATTTTTTCGGATTGTTTTTGTCGAAGTTCGGCGGCGCCGTAACAACCGATGCATTGCTCGGGCTGCTGGTAAACGTCTGCGGAAAACGACATTCCTCAAAATTCTTACATACATCATCCGATTCACAAGCTTCGGACTGCTGCTCGTAGTAGCGCAAGTCATCACGCAACGTGTCAAACTTCGCAAGCCGCGGATCGAGATGCACAATAAACAGGCGAACGCCCAGTTCAACCGCACGCTGCGTTACAGCATCCGCCGTACTGACCGATGAACGACGAAAATCGTCCGGACCATCCACAAATACGACAAGCGTCTTGGAATAATCGCTGTACTGCGCATCGGCATAGCCCTGTTCCAGGACTTTCAGCGTTGCCTCATACACGTTGGCGCGCGTGCTGCTTGGATCGAGCTTCTCATATTTTTCACGCGCTGCACTGATCGTCGTTGGCTGCGAAGCCCAGACCTGGTCCGGATTTGCATCCGAAGAAATCTGCGACAATACCTGGCCGCTACTCTCAGCGAATGTCCACATGCCGAACAACGCCGTGCGTCCACTTTCACGCGCATACGAACTGGCCGTATTGAAGTTGTCCATCACACTGAGAATCGAACCCACCCGACGTTTATTATTATCCGTCGCACGAGCCGGAGCCGGACCTGGGTCCGCACTTCCATCAATCGTGTTCTCTGCGCTTCCTTCGCCAACCTTCACCGGATAAAGTCCACCCACATCCGAGGGCATCCAGCCACGAAGACTTCCGGAGTTCTCTGCAAGCACACCAAACAAATGGTTTTTTGTGTTATCCGACAAAAACTTCGGAGCACCCTGCATCGATACCGTGGTCGATTTCTGACAACGCGAGCTCAAACTGGTGTCACTAGCCGGACACACAAAATTCGTTTCTTCACACGCATTCGCCTGACAAAGCTCGTCGGGCGTACTGTACAAAATACCGTTGGATAGCTTCACGGCATTCGCATTCATATTGACGAGCGAGCCACCAACCAGTTCTTGCGGATCATTGGTAATCGGCGTTTCATCGTTCGCCAGCATCACAAAACGCATCGCGAGATCGCCGCTGACACCTTCGCACTGACCACCCGGCGCGCTAACGCCCAACGGATACACGTTTTTAAATCCGCGTTCCGAAAAACTAATGGTCGCTACTGTATCACAACCGCTCGCTCCTAATAGTGACACACTGGCGAGGCTAATCACTGACAATGCCGTTAAGCGTCGTCCCCAACCGGGGCTGGAGGGCCTCGTATTAAACCGCTGAATCATGCGTTTTCCTTACTTACAGACGATGGATTGACGACGTTTTTTCATTATCAAACATACAAAACGCGCCAACCTAACTTGAACAACAGTACTCGATTTTAAGGACAATCCCTTCTGACTGCCTAACAATAGGTCGCAATAGACAAGAGTCGGCGCAACGTTTTAACCGATGCAATCCACCTTTGCAAGTTATACAGCCCCTGCAATTCTACAATCATGCTGGATTGACTTTCCAGGCAGGTGAAAAGCAGAAAACCCGCTACCGGGTTAGGGTTGCGGGTTTATCTGAAAAGATTGTTTCTTAATGCGAAGAGGCGGGCTCGAACCGCCGACACCGGCCTTTTCAGGGCCGTGCTCTACCTGCTGAGCTATCTTCGCACGTTGCATCGTTCCGGTGGAGCGTTGCAGCGTGTTGGTATATAGTGAGCGTTTGTTTTCCTGTCAACACCTATTTGCTTTCAACATGCATTTTCTTTTCTTTTCCCTCATTTTCACCCGAATCCAGTGCAGTTTTCTCACTATCGGCACCTTCAAGCTGAATAAGTTCGATATTCAATGTCTGCGCATACTCATAAATCCGATTGTCTCGGTAAAACTCACCGAATACGATTCGCCGAATCCCAGCATTTGCAATCATCTTAAAACATGGCCAGCACGGCGAGGCGGTCACATAGATATCTGCCCCGTCGATAGCCACACCGTTTTTGGCAGCCTGGATAATCGCATTACACTCCGCATGAATCGTGCGAACGCAATGCCCGCCCTCCATCAAATGCCCGATCTCATCGCAATGCCCAACGCCGCGCACGCTTCCATTGTACCCGGTCGATAAAATCGTCCGATCCCGCACGATCACCGCACCCACATGCTTTCGGTCACACGTCGCCCGCGTCGCCACCTGCGTTGCGATCGCCATAAAATACTCATCCCAACTTCTTCTACGATCCGTACCGCTATTCTCGCTCATTACCCTTCCTTATTATAGCCTGCGTTTTAGCCAGACTATTTTCACTCACGAATTCAACAACGCGCTCACTGTCCCAAGCGCAACCGCATGTTCATCATCCACGATCTTTTCCTGATCACTCAACACCAGTATTTCCAGATCTCCACCTTGATACCGACGCATTGCCTCACACCGATCCACAACCGCCACAATCTCTAGCCAATTCGCAGGCTCCGACCCCACGCCCCAGGCCTGCACCATCCCCACACTTTCACCCTGCTCACGCACCGCCACACCCGCATCCACCAACGCCGAACGCCAGGCCGCCGAACTCAACGACCCATACACCACGCCCACCGCCTCAAACACAGTTCCCCAATCCGCAGTCAATTCATCCATCCTACCCACATCAACTGCCCCCAACTGCATCATCATCGCCGGCACTTCCCCATGCTTGCCCATCGCCACCATCGCCAGGCTCACCCCATCCACACCCGCAATCCGCAACCACTGCGTCCGCTGCGTCAACGCATCCACCACCGCATGAACCCGCTCAAAACCCCGCCACTGATCTCGCCCATTCACATCATACGACGCCGCCTCAAACCCCGGCACCCCACAGATCGCATCCAAAAGCGGACCCATAACCTGCTCGCTATCCAAAACCTCATGATCCAAACGCCACACAATCTCAATCATTTCCCGTCACTTCCTCACCAAAATTTTTCGTTCCACAACCCAACTTCCCATCCATCACCAAAAAACCTTCTACCACTCTACCCACGCCCCACCAAACCACTGTTTTTCTCCGCCCATACCCACCCCGCTCCCGTCTCTGAGACAGGCGCCCAAACCTTATCTCTACCCGGATTTACGTAAGCATCCATGAAGTGATATAGCTCCCGGCGGATTTGCTGATTACGAATGATTTCCAATAATGGTTCAACCTCCGCACGGTGAACTCCTCATGACAAGCGCTCGACCACTCCTCGAACATATCGCCCTCTACACCGACTTTTACGAACTCACGATGGCCCAGGGCTACTTCCTGACCGGAAAAGCCAACCAACAGGCATGTTTCGACTACTTTTACCGCTCCAACCCATTCCAGAGCGGATACGTCCTGTTCGCCGGCCTCACCGACTTCCTGACACTTCTGCAGGATCTACACTTTGGGCCAACCGAACTAGAATTTTTACGAAACCAGGGATTTCACGAACCGTTCCTAAAATTCCTGTCCGAGTTTCGCTTTTCCGGCGAAATCTACGCCCCACGTGAAGGCGAAGTGATTTTCCCCTTCGAACCGATCTTGCGCGTCCGCGGAACGCTCCTCGAAACCCAGATCATCGAAACACTTTTGCTCAACATCTTGAATTACTCCTCGCTCATCGCTACCAAAGCGTCACGCATCCGCAGCGTGTCCGGCAACCGCACGCTACTCGACTTCGGCCTGCGCCGCGCTCAGGGCTTTGGCGGACTACACGGCAGCCGCGCTGCCGTCGTCGGCGGCTTCGACGCTACCTCCAACGCGCTGGCCGGTCTGCACTTCGGCATCCCCGTTTCAGGCACCCAGGCCCACGCCTGGATCCAGAGCTTTGGCGACGAACTCACCGCCTTCCGAAGTTACGCCGAACATTATCCCGACAACTGCCTTTTGCTCGTCGACACCTACGACACCCTGCAAAGTGGCGTTCCCCACGCGATCATCGTCGCCAAAGAACTCGAAGCCCGCGGCAAACGCCTCCTCGGCATCCGACTCGACTCCGGCGACCTCGCGTATCTTGCCAAAAAAGCCCGCAAACAACTCGACGATGCCGGTTTGCACTACGTAAAAATCGCCGCGACCAACAGTCTCGACGAACACCTCATCAAAAGTTTGCTCACCGAACAAAACGCACCGATCGACATCTTTGGCGTCGGCACACAACTCATCACCGCCCACGACGATCCCGCGCTCGGCGGCGTCTACAAATTGTGCGAAGTCGATGGCACACCACGCATCAAAATCTCCGAAAACTACGAAAAAGTGAACTTCCCCGGCATCAAGCAAGTTCTACGCGTCTACCAGGACGGCCTTTTCTACGCCGATGCGATCATCCAAAAAGACGAAACCGGCCCTGGCATGATGCACCATCCGTTTGACGCAAGAAAACGCGTCGATCTTACCGGATTCCAACACGAAACCCTGCTAAGCCCCTGCGTCGTCGACGGAAAAATCGTTCGCAAACTCGCCACCGCCCAGGAAAGCCGCCA
>JBEBSM010000316.1:0-4682 GCA_040394315.1 Lujinxingia vulgaris | reverse complement strand
CAAAACGCTTGCGTACAACCTCAAAACCGAAGCGAATCGTCTTTTCAATGATCGCAGCAACAAATCCAACCCGGTCGAAGCGCACAATAAAGTCATTCAAGCTCTAGAACTCGTCGCAGATGATGCCGAAGCACTGGCGCTTGTAAGCAAAATTGAAACACAGCTGGCAAAGCGAAAGATTATGTTTGAGCCCTCCGCTTCAAAATAATCCCAGTCCAATCCCCGCGAACCGCCTGCAATAAAAAGGGCCGGCTACCTTCTCTGAGAAGGTAGCCGGCCCTTTGTTTGTCACGAATTACGTCTTTCTAAACCGGCCTTACTTGGATTTTGCAGGTGCTGTTTTTTCGGTCTTTTTCGGAGCCTTTTCAGACGCTTTAGACTTGGATTTTGACTTGGTCGCCGGCTTTTCAAGTTCTGCCAGACGCTCTTTCATAAGCTGAATCAAGCCATCCCAGCCATCTTCTTCAATAATCGGGACGTAGCCCTCGCGATAGGTTTCTTCCAGGCTCACATCGTCAATTACCAGGTCGTAAACAACCCAATTGTTATCTTTTTGGGTAAGGCGATACGTGACTGGATGCTTTTTCTTGTCGTATTTCACGGTTACTTTCACAACCGCGCGATCGCCACGAATGCGCTCGTCGCCGTATTCCAGCGTGTAATCCTTGCCCAACTTACGACCACTGATTTGCGCGCTGTAGTTGGCCTGCAGCAAACGCTGTAACAGGTCGAGAAACTCAGCTCGCTCGGAGTCCGTGCGATTCGTCCAGTGTTTGCCAAGAGCACGCGTGGCAAGTTCGCCAAAATCAACGGTTTCGTACAATGCTTTGTTCACGCGCTCGGAGCGCTCGGCAGAATCCGGCTCTCCCAAAATCGTAGTCAGCTCATTGGAGCGCGCTTTCACGACTTCCAGCGGAGACTTTGCCTGCGCGAATACTGAGGTCGTAAACAACATGACCAACAGCCCGGCGACGATGAATTGAAAGGTTTGACGATAGGACTGGCGAGTTACTTTCATAATATGAACTCCGATTCGAACAATCTATTTTGCAAAAGTAAGCACTGCTACGTGCAAAACGTACGCCCATTGTACGAGATGCGATGTAATTTCATTCAAAAATAGGCCGCAATCGCTTACCAATTATTCTTTCGTACCGTTTTGCTCGTTGTTTTTCTTTGTAGAAATCTCCAGATCGTCGATCGACAACAGCCCGATTGAGCGCGCCAGCGCCGCGCGCGAAACCAGATAGTTGTGACGCGCTTCCAGGTACACAACACGCGCCTCATAGTAGGCTTTGAGCGGATCGATGGCATCTTTCATATCCTGACCACGTCCGACCTGTAGCTTCGCGCCGAATTGGTTACGCCAGCTTCGCGCCGCCGACATCGCACGTTGCTGAATTTCGATGCGCTTCAGGTTATCAACGGCCTCACGATGTTTTTTTGTAACTTCGAGCTTGAGCGCACCCATCGCGCGCTCGCGTTGCGCCTGCGTTTCGTCAAACTGTGCATGCGCTGTCTGAACTTTTCCGTGTGTGCCAAAAAAATCCAGCTTCCAGTTCATTCCCAGCGCAATTCCAACCGTTAGTGAATCAAAAGGATTCGCATACGGGCGCGTAAACAATGTCTCATCGTTTACACACGAGCCGTCCGGCATCTTACGGCACACGCGCTGCAGCGCCACATCTTCAGTAGACCAGCCAACGCCAAAATCCGCCGCCAAAAAGATGTTCGGATAATAGCCGCGCTTTTCCAGTCTTAGCGCTAACTCACGCGCCTGAACCGCGCGATTTAATTGAACAATTTCCGGCCGATGCTGCAGCGCCAGCTCCCAATATCGCTCCAACGTATCGAGTTCCAACAACTCACCATCGACGTCCAACCGTTCCACGCGATACTCGCCGTCTACACCCGACAAGTAATTGATTGCGGCCACAGTCAGGTCGCCCAGACGTTGATTGTCCAGCATGCGTGTATCAAGTTCGGCGTTAAAAATTTGCAAACGACGCAAATCCGCGGTTTTGAAGTCCGCGTCGCCAAAATCCGCCTCATCTTCCATGCGTTCCAGGTTTTCCTTGACCAGCTTATCGCCCTCTTGCAGCAATTTCGCGAATTCCTGCGAGAGCTGACGGCCATAGTAAGCCTGCTTGACCAGGAAGAAGTGCTCCTGACGCGCCTGTTCGGCCTGCAATTTGGCGACATCCACGCCAAGCTCCGCAAGCTCCTTGGCGGTTGCGATGCGACCAAATGTATAAATCGGCATCATGACCCGAACGGTCTGACGAATAAACGGCCCGATGTTAAAACTCAGGATTTCATCGATGTTGTTCTGGATGCGAGAAGGATCGGCGTCGGCCGGAACCGGCGCAATCAGCGTATTCAACTCGATCTGCGGCGTCCACGCGCGGCGAGCCCGGTAATCCTGCCATTCGGCGCTACGAATTTTGGCTTTGTGCTCTTCGATAACCGCCGCATTTTCACCGGCCAGCTTCAGAAGTTCGCCCAGCGAGTACACTCGGTTTTTTTCGGATTCGCCAGATTTTTTTGACGAGTTCTCCGTCTTTCCACCGGTTTCTTCTTCAGATCCGTCAGATTCTTCAGATTCTTCAGCCGGTTCACCTTCGGCCGGCTCTTCAGATGATTCAGGCTCATCAACTTCCTCGACCGAATCTTCATCCTCGCTCGATTCCTCGCGCTCGGTATCAATACCAGTCAATGACGGCGCGGGCTTTTGCTGCGCGTGCACACCGGGCAGCGGCAACAACAGTGTACTTCCAACAAACACCATACAAAAAATGCGAACAATCGATGAATTCATGAGCTACCCGGTTGTATCCAACAATTTCAAACAGCAATAATTAAGGACCAACATAAAGGAACTGAACCTTCGGCGCAGTCTTCGTCTGTACCACCTGCTCAATTGCCGTGCTCATACCGGAAAACAACAATTCGCTGAGCAGACTCTTTTGCGGCTTGGCGGGATAAACAACAGTAGTTTCACCACTCAGCCCGCCCTTCTCGGCCACGTAAGCAACGGCATCGTCGATCGTTCCCAATTCATCGATCATTTTCAGTTTTTTCGCCTGGCGCCCCGTGAAAACGCGTCCGTCCGCCAATTTTCGAACTTCCGCGATCTCCATTTTACGGCTGGCCGCAATGTCCTCAATGAATTGCAAATAGATATCGTCGATCAATTCATTGAAAAACTTCTCATCCGATTCGCTAAATTCTTTAAAAGGCGATCCGGAGTCCTTGAATTGCCCGGTCTTTACAGTGTGAACACGAACATTGACGGTATCCATAAGCTCTTCAAAATTAAAGAACTGACTGATGACACCAATCGATCCCGTTACAGTTCCTGGATTTGCAAAAATCATGTCCGAGCCTACCGCAATGTAATAACCACCGCTGGCAGCAGTAGTTCCCATCGACACGGCGACCGGTTTTTTGGCTTTCAGTTTTTTGACGGCTTCAAAAATTTCCTGGCTCGGCGCAACCGCGCCGCCCGGACTATCGATGCGAACGACCACACCAACGATCATTTCATCATCAGAAAACGCCTTGATCTCTTCCAGCGTTTGTTTGCTGTCCATGATCGGCCCAGAAATTTCGATAACCCCAACGCTGGGCTTACCAAATCCCAGCCCATCGGGACGAAATGCAGTGATCAAAACAGCGATGAAAAGCAATAAAGCCAGAAACAAACCACCAAAAATCAGTGCAATCGTGAGAATTCCGCGTTTTTTCATTCGCAAACCTTGCGTTATAGTAGGACCGGCACAATGCTTAAGCTGAAAATTTTCTGTGCCCTGCCAAAATCAACCATCGCTGCTAAACATTTCGTCCTATCTGCGATAAGACCTATGTACAGCGAACAGGCAGAGCCCATGGCAATTAGCGGATTCGTTCGATGCTGTAAAGCAGGCAGAGATCCGTACTTTCGTCGACATTGTTTTCTGATTGTATTAGGGTCTGCTCAGATTTGTTGAAGTAAATTATTAAATGGGGCTTAAAAGCCGAAAATATATGTTTTCCCCATCACGAGGCAATCATGAATACCTACCATCATAAATACGGATGGCTTATCGCCATCACCGCCGCTGCGGCCATGTGGACAGCCTGCGCTCCAGACTTTACCGACGACGTTTGCACCAGCAACGACGACTGTTTTGTAAATGAAGTTTGTCTGGCGAACACGTGCGTTGCGGCCACGCAGCAAAACGATGTTGGTAACGATACCGACGTCAACCAGCCCGACACCGAAAGCGATGCCGACACAACCCAACCCGAGTTGAATGCCTGCGGAGGACTTGCCGATCTTGCCAACGAGCCAGACGAAGCCTGTGGTCCCTGCGATCTCGACATCTATATCTGTGATGGCACAGAAAACACCGTGTGCGACGGCCAGACCGCCTGCCCGGAAATCGCAATCGTCACAACGATTCCCTCCGACATTACGGCCACCGGTGCAACACTCCACGGCCGCATTCAATCGCTTTCCGCCGATCTACCCACTGCCCACGGCTTTTGCTGGTCGACCGAACTTGCGCCAACCGACGTCAATGGCGATTGCCACAGCCTTGGCGCGCTGACCGCTGACAAAGCAGGCACGGAATTCGAGTACACGATCGACGCACTCAACCCGGGCACCATTTACCATGTCCGCATTTTCCATACCGACT
>JBEBSM010000315.1:0-4685 GCA_040394315.1 Lujinxingia vulgaris | reverse complement strand
AGACGACGTACGCGAGCGCCCCCGCCTTGGCCTGGATGATGAACGACACCGAGCTAGAAATCGCTCACAAACTCAACGACGGCATGACACAACGCGAACACCAGGCACTCATCGATCAGGGCAATAGCTACCAGCGTACCCACCTCGTGCTGCTCGGCGTTGGAGCCGTCGGCGTGGCCTCCGGCGTAATCTGGCTACTGGTCGACGGCATGTCCGCCCCCGATGAAGACCTCCGCTCGGCCGCCAGACCCTTTCAGTTCGACCTCACACCGTCCAGCGTTTCGGCCTCCTACCGCTGGTAATCCGGGCTGCACGCACCTTGTGTTCTCAGGGGCCGTGCCCATCTTTTCGCCTGATACATCGAACGTTTAACCTGGTTTTGGCGCGCATTTGCCTTGCGAGGAACTTAGTTTATGGCGTTTATTCTGGTCGCTGAAGATTCATCCGAACTGCGCGACGTGTACCAACAACATCTCCAGAACGCCGGCCACCGCGTCATCACCGCCAGCAATGGACTGGACGCACTCACCGCCACCCTCCAATTCACACCCGACCTCATTTTGATGGACCTGGAAATGCCCCGGATGACCGGCCTCCAGGCACTCACCTGCCTCAAAAACGACCCCGAATACCGCGCCGTCCGCCACATTCCCGTCGTCCTACTTACCGCACACGCACTGCCCTCCGAAATCCACGCCGGATTCCAGGCCGGCTGCGAAGCCTACATCATCAAACCCCTCGACCCCCGCGAAATACTCGAAGAACTCACCCTCCTTTTGCACTCCGGCGAATTCTCCATGCCCTCCCCCACGCTCTGAAATCCCCTCCCCTCCTCCAAAAAAACCAAAATCCCATCGAGATGCCACTGCAATCCCCCCCATCAGCCCTGCTCTGGCATCCCGATGCCATTTTCCACACCACCATCAGCCCGTTTTCCCATCTCGATGCCATTTTCCACACCCCCATCAGCCCTAATCTGGCATCTCGATGCCATTTTCCACACCCCCATCAGCCCAGATCTGGCATCTCGATGCCATTTTCCACACCACCATCAGCCCGTTTTCCCATCTCGATGCCATTCCCCACACCCCGCCAGGCATTGCAACGCCATCCGACGCCATTCCCCACACCTCGCCAGGCATTGCAACGCCATCCCGATGCCATTTCCCTCACCCAGAGCTTTTCCTTTCGATCCGTTAAAACTCTCCACAAACTTCACCCAGGCGTCTCATCCGCCTTCCGATCATCCCCCGCTATTTCCTCATCTTCGTGTCCATGACTCGAATTCGTTTGCGAAATCACCTGCAAAAACTCTAACAACTCACCCTTGGTCTGACTTCTGGCAAGTCGCTCCGAATCATTGATATAACCCACAATCTGCCCGAGCTCCGCAAAGTGCTGCAGGTGTACTTGCAACGGCGTGTCTTCGGGGCTGAGAAGCATAAAAACAAGATGGATCTTGTCCGCGCTCTGCTCTGCCGTTTTCAATCCCTGCGCGCTTGTCCCAACGAACACCATCGGCCTCAAAATCTCCGGCGTGCGGGCGTGCGTCAGGATAACGCCGCGCGAAGCCTCGGTCGAAAAGCCCGTGTCCTCGCTCATGATCTGCGCGGTCACCGCTTCCAACCGACGCCGGTCCGACTCAAAATGCGTTGCCAGGATATAACCAATCGCGTCCTCGAAACTCGTCTGCGGAATGTCCAGCGCAATGCGTTCCGGGCGCAACAACTCGCGTGCGTTCATCTCCTCGGATGGTTTGAGCAAGCCGGGCAAATTTTCCACCTGCGGCGGAAACAAAAACACCACGTTGTGTTCTGCGAATTCAGTCATGCGATGCGGTAATTTCTCCAGCTCACTGGAAAAAGCCACGGTCCCAGAACGCGCAGCCAAAAAGATCACCAGATCGTTGGGCTCAACCCGTTTCTTGAGGGTTTTCAAGAGATCTTCAAAACTCAAAAAGCCCACGAACGACGACGTAACCTCCGGCGCAACCGCTTCGTATCGCAGGCGCACGCGGCGCATATCATCCTGCAAACACAGGCCGGTCACCAGCGAGCCGAGCGAATTCGTAAAACGCTTGAGCGCACGCACCGACGTTGAAAACCCCGGATGAAGTTCAATATGCGGTGGAAAAACCACCACCACACGCGTCGTCGTATTGATTGGCTGGGTCAGCTTACACACAAATATTTGCTGCTCGGATTCATCAAGCAACTGATCGATGATTCGTCCAAACATACCGCGCTGCTGCCCGTCCGGTCCGTGCCAGCCCACGACCACATCGGAAATCCGTCGTTCGATAATCGCGCGCGCAATACCCGTCGCCGGATTGTGCGCCACGCGCGTGATCGGAATAACCGGGACCTCCGCGCTGGCACCGTGAATCACTGCGTTCGACAACATCTTTTCTGCATTCGCCACCCGAATCGTCGTGTCCGCATCGTCCGGCACAACCGCCAGCGGATACACAGGCTCTTCACCGCCGTGCTCGCGCAAAATAAACATGAAATCCATCAACGCGCGCGCCGTGGCAGCGTTTGCCATCGGAATCAAAATCCGCTGCGGAGTGTCCAAATCCGCGTCACCCCGCGCCTCACTTTGTTGAATCACCAGACGACGTCCGTACCGCTCACCGATTACCGGCGCCAGAAAACACGTCACGGCAATCATCAAAATCGTTGCGTTCAAAACCGCTTCGTCGAACAAACCGACGTCAAAAGCAACCAGCGCAGCCGCCAGCGTCGCACCTGCCTGCGCAATACTCAGCCCAAAAACAACCATCCCCTCTTCATGCGAAAACGTGTAGATCTTCTGCGTTATCACCGCGCCCAGCCACTTACCGATGACGACCGCCCCGATCATCACCGCCGCAACCGTGAGTGTTTTCGGATTCCCAAAGAAAACCCGAACATCGATCAACATACCGACCGAAATCAAAAAGAACGGGATAAACAGTGCGTTGCCCACAAAATCAATGCGGTTCATCAACGTACTGCTCTCCGGAATCAAACGGTTCAGCGCCAGACCCGCAAGGAACGCCCCGATAATCGCCTCGACGCCCGCAACTTCCGACAAAAACGCTGCCAGAAACACCGCCGCAAGCACGAACACGTATTCCGTAACGCCTTCACTGCCCACGGTCCGGAAAAACCAGCGTCCGATCCGGGGTAAAATCGCAAATAACAGTACGCAATACAGACCAAATCCGCCGCCCAGGCGCATCCAGAATGTCATATCCAGCACGCCCTCGGTCGAACCAACGACCACCGCCAGCACCAACAACGCCGCGGTGTCCGTAATAATCGTCCCACCGACCGCCATCGTTACCGGACTGGATTTCGATAGCCCCAGCTTACTGATCACCGGGTAGGCCAACAGCGTATGCGAGGCCAGAACACTGCCCAAAAGCAGTGCGACCATCGGATCGTAGCCCAGAATGTAAATCCCCGCCCCCAGACCAAGCGCCTGCGGAATCATGAACGTAAAAAAACCGAACACGATACTGTGATTCCGGTACTTAAAAAACCGGTTCAAGTCGATCTCAAGCCCGGCCGTAAACATGATGTACAAAAGCCCGACCGTTCCCAAAAGCTGGAACGTCGCATCGCGCTCAAAGATCCCGACCGCGTTCGGACCGACAATCGCACCCGCGATCAGCAACCCGATGATCCCCGGCATCTTCAGTTTGGTAGCCAGAAGCGGCGCGACCAACAAAATCAACATTACGATCGCGAACGTCAAAACCGGGTCAGCAATCGGCAACACAAAATGCTTCAAATCCATACATTCTCTCACTTCAAACAGAATCGATTCGTTACATCTTAAACTATATTCGCACTGCCTTTTGCACCGAAACCCACGATCTGAAATTATCCACTACATCGTGCATCAACCGCTTGTAGAATATGAAACTTCAGACCCACATTTTAGATTGTTACCCTGCAAGAACCTCGATTTTCTTGACCAAACCCGCTTTTTGCGGATGTACTGCCAACGGAAGTTTCCAAGCCCCGGTAAGATGGTCATCAACAAACACTATCTTTATCGTACGAGCAAGCGCCGGGTTTGCAGAGCTATAATTGCGCCGATCACTTCTAGCATGGATTGTGATGATGTCTTCAAAATTTATAGAACGCCCTGCTTCAGTCTCGGCCACACCCGCCCCCACACCAGGTAACGATATGTCGATCGACAAAGACCGTGCCGACCAATCCCGGCAGCGCCGCGGCCTGAGCGGTGCCGTTGCCGCCGCCTTCGGACTCTTGTGGGGTGCACCACTCTGGGCACAGACCGTCGAGAGCAATCGGGAGCAACCACAACTCCTGGTTTTGCTCGCGCTCATCGCCGGAACCTACCTGATTTCCTACCTGTTACTCGGCTGGCTTACCCGCCGCTTTGGTCTGGTCATCGGTGTGCAATACATTTTACTCGGAATCGCAATCGGCCCGATTTTCAATGTTCTCAGCCCGGAAACACTCTCCGGCTTTGAACCAATAGTCGCACTGGCCATCGGCGCACTCGGTATGCTGGCCGGACTCGAATTCAACGTGCAACGCCTGCTCGGCAAGCAATCACGTCCGCTCATCATCGCACTCCTGGTGTCTGTCGCCACGCTGGCAACGGTCGTGGGCATTCCGCTCGTTATTTTAGTCAACACACCCACTGCCGCCGGCAATATCCTCTCC
>JBEBSM010000314.1:0-4736 GCA_040394315.1 Lujinxingia vulgaris | reverse complement strand
GAACTCTTGATTGCGGCGCGGGAAGATACCGAGGAGCTGCGCCGGCGGGTTGAGGCACATCGCGTAAAATCAGAAGAATTTGCGGAGCAGAGCGTTCTGTTGTCGGAACGCGTTCTAAGCCTTCCCGATATCGTTAGCCAGGAACTCGCGAAGGATGCCGTCGATCCGCTCTTTGATGAACTGTTTGTGCTTCGTCGTAGCGCGCGAGATGCGCGCCGGGCGGCGCGTCGTGATTTTGAGACGTCGCGTCGTGAGCAGGCGGAAGTCAATGCGAGTTATAAGGCATTGCTCAGTGAACTCGAGCAAATCAAAGCCCGCAGCGCCGTTATGGGCAATACCGAACTCGCCCGTAGGCAGGTGGCGTTGGGTGAGCTGCGTGAAAAGCGCGCGAAAGTGAATGTTGATACGCTTGGAAACCGTGTCGATGCGGATGATCAGACGCTGCAATTGGAAGTGGAGCGTGCGCAGTTTTTTCACGAAATGGTCGAAAAAGTATTGCCGAAGCTGAGTGAAAAACGTCGGTCGCGCTTTTATAGTCCGTTTTATGACGACAACTGGCTTGCGGCGCTGAACGGTCTTCGGGCGGCGGCCGATCTGGTGGTCGCGCACGGTCGTGAGCGCATTGAACAGGCGTTGCTTCTGCCGGAGCGGTTGTTTTCGATTACGCTGTGGAGCTGGATATTAGGCCTGGGTTTTCGACTTCTTTTGTTTCCGCTGTCGCTTTATCTGGGACGTGAGTATGGACCGCGGCTTGTTCGTAAGTTGATGGATTACTTGCTGAAAAAGCGGTTTTTTCGACAGCATGCCGGTGAAACGATCAAGTTTGCAGAGATTTTGCGCGCGGTCATGTTGCCGTTGTTGATGTATTTTTCGCTTGGCGTGGCGATCGATTACGTAACGCTTTTGTTACCGGAAGTCTGGGTTGCGCGGTCGCTGATCGATGTTTTGGTGCTTTATGTCGTGACGATGCGGGTGCTGAAAGTCATCGTGTTGCCGCGTGGTTTTCGTGAAAGTTCAGCGAGCAGCCCTGCGCCCGATTTATCGACGCTGGCCAGCGCAGATAATCTTGTTGACGATGTAGACGTCGTAAAACTGGAGATAACGCGTGCCCAAAAGCTGGTCTTAAGCGTTCGATTCGTGCTCATTTTCGGATTGCTCGCCAAATACGTACCGGCGGCCATGGTCGCTTTGATGGGCCATTCGGTGATCTGGTGGACGATCAATCAGATCTTTACGTACGGGTTTCTGGCGGTTTTCTACCTGGTTTTGAGCAGTTGGAAAGATGACATCGCGCGGATTTTTGATCGGCTGGCGCATGAACGTCTGCCTCGCACGGTCGCGCTGGTGAATAATCACAAAGATCGACCCTATGGCGTGCTGTTTATCGCGGTTGCGTCGGTGTACGTGGCGGTTTTTGAGATCGGTCGAATCGGGCGGGCGTGGTTGATCGACACTACCTGGAGTCGTCAGGTCAGTAACTTCTTGTTTCGCAAGAAGATCGAGCTGCAGCGTCGTGAGCGCGTTGAGGTCGGCGGAGTTTTTGAGTTATCGAGTATTCCGGACGATTATCAGGCGCTTTTTAAGGACTTACCGCTGGACGGGGAGGACTTTCAGGTTGAACGCGAAGCGCTTCAGCAGCGTCTTGATGCGGTATTTACGCGCTGGAAGACAACCGGCAAACGCGGTTCGGTTGTGCTGACAGGCGAGGCCGGCATTGGGAAGACGACTGCGTTGGGGCGGTTGAGTGCGCAGGTGCAAGCGGATGGTGAGCGGCAGGTTTTGAGCTTGCAGTTGTGCGAAAAGTTCACCAGCGGGGAAGATGTCATTGCATTTTTTGTGGCGCTGTTTGAATTGAAGACAAAGCCGACCACGCGAAGTGAACTTGTTGCTGCGATTCAGGCGGCGTCGCCTCGCGTCTTGTTGGTCGATGATTGCCATCATCTTTTTATGCGAAAAATCGGTGGTTTTGGCGCGATCGATTTGTTTTTGGATGTTGTGAATCGGTGTGACTCGCGGCATTTCTGGGTTCTATCGATGAACAACTTTGCCTGGGCGTATCTGAATCGTGTGCGCGTTCGCGAGCATTTGTTCGGGGCCGTACTCAAGGTCGAGGCCTGGAGTGAGGCGGAAATTCAACAGTTGATTCGTGCACGCGATGCGTTGGCGGGGCTGCCGTTGAGTTTTAGTGAACTGATGGTCGCGCACGAAAATGACGATCAATATTATGAGATCGTGAAGACGAGTAATGGTTATTTTCGCTTGCTGCATGAGTTTAGCGATGGAAATCCGCGGGTTGCCTTGTTGTATTGGCTGCGGAGTCTGAAGTACGACGCGAACCGTGAGGCGATGCAGGTGAGTTTGTTTCAGCGGCCAACGCCCGGTGTGTTGACGGGTGTGTCCAACGATCATTTGTTTGCGCTGGCAGCGATTGCTCAACATGGAAGTCTGGCAGCGTCGGAAGTGGCGACCGTAATGCATGTGGAACAAGATATTGGCGAGATGGTGATCGATTATTTGAGTGATTGCGAAATCGTTTCCGTTGAGCCGCGAACCGGGCGTGTGCGTTTGACCGCGTTGTATTTTCGCGCGGTGTTGCGTCAGCTTAATGATGCAAATTATCTGTACAAATAGCCGATACGGGTTCGTTTTTAAGAGTCGAATACAAAGAGTAGCGCGATGTTCAATATGATGTGGTTTCCGTTGCAGTTGCTGGCGCAGGTAACGCCGGATGTTACCGATCTGACGGAAAGAATTGAGGGCGTGAATGTCGGTAAACTGGCGATTGCCGCGATGATTATCGCGGTAGCGCTGGTGGTAAACCGGGTGGCGTGTGCGACGCTGGAGCGACTTGGCGAGGGGCGGGCGAAGCGACGCTTGTTTTTCAAGAAGGTTGAGAGCTTTACGCGTCTGGGGATCTTAATTATCGCGGGTTATTTGGTCGTCGGAACGTTTTTTAATTTCGAGGAAGACCGCGCAGCACTGTTGGGACTGGGTGGGACGCTGGCGGTGGCGATCGGTTTTGCATTGAAGGATACGACCTCAAGTTTGATGGCCGGTATTTTAATTTTGTTTGATCAGCCGTTTCAGGTGGGTGACTTCGTTCAGTTCGAGGATGTCTACGGTGAGGTAACCGAGATAGGCCTGCGCTCGGTTCGGATTGTAACGGCGGATGACAACGAAGTATCGATTCCGAACAATAAGTTTTTGACGGAAGTCGTCGTTTCGGGCAACTCGGGCGCGTTGGATATGATGGTCGTGATGAAGTTTCATATCGCGATGTCGGCCGATTTCGATCTGGCGCGGCGCATCGTGTATGAGGCGTGTATTACGTCGAAGTACGTGTTTTTGGAGAAGAAAATTGGTGTGGCGGTTCATGAAACCACGACGCCGATGATGTCGACCGTGATCGTTTGTAAGGCGTATGTAATTGATACGCGTTTTGAAATGGCGTTCGATTCCGACGTCACGCAGAAGGTGAAACGCGCGTTTCGTGAACATGATATTTATCCTCCTTATACGCGTCAGTATACGATTCGCGATACCGGATGGGACGACTTTGGACATATTCGGGAGAGGTCGGTGAGCGTTGCCGAGGCCGTCAACAGTGAGCCAATCGAGGGCCGATCCGCTATCGAATCCAGTATGGAACCGCGTGATGAAGTTGCAGCGACTGATCCGCGCCTGGAAAATGTTGACCAGAAAGGCACCGAATCGCGCGACGTACCCTTGAACGACCCTGTTCGCCCGGAAAGTGCCAGCGCAGCCATCGAACCACTAACCGCACCCTTGGGCGACGATACCCGTCCGGATAATGCCGGTGAAAACATCGAATCTGTGTAGGTGAAAAAACCTCGCCAGTTAGGACCCAAATGACGTAGCGAGTGCAAAAAGGCTCGCTGGTTAGGGCTCCGAGGAGCTGGCCGGTGAAAAGTGAGGAGTGTGTGTGGATTTTGGTGAGGTATCGCGTGTTTTGCTTGACGATTGCGCGACGCTCCACTATGTACTGCGCTTCCTGGCCGTTGTGGTTTGGGAGTTATAGGCTTCGCCTTCTGAAAGCTGGATTGAGAAATCTGGTTTTCACGTTCCAATGTCTTCTAATTTGAGAGGGTATGAACGGAGTAGGGTGACAAAGTTTTGAGGCTAGAATGAAAGGTATTGTTGGTCGTAAAGTTGGCATGACTCAGATTTTTGATGAAATCGGCAACCGCATTCCGGTTACGCTTGTTGATGTGAGCGGTGCTGTCGTCGTTCAGAAAAAAAGCGAGCACGGTAAAGACGGTTATTCGGCTGTCAAAATCGGTTTTGGTGCGATTCACAAGCTCGAGAAAGAAGGAACGGAGCCAAAATTCCGTCTTTCCAAGCCACGTGTTGGCGTTTTCTTGAAGGCCGGTATCGATGCTCCTCGTCGTCACCTGATCGAAATTCGTATGTCCGAGTCCTCCCTGGACAACTACGAGCTGGGTAAGGAATTGACCGCCGATATGTTCGCAGCCGGTGACTGGATTGATGCAACCGGAACGAGCAAGGGTAAAGGTTTCGCCGGTGTTATGAAGCGTCACAACTTCGCCGGAACGAAAGCCAGCCACGGTGCTTCCCATGAGACCCATCGTCATGGTGGTTCCATCGGTCAGTCGGCAACGCCAGGTCGTGTTATGCCCGGTAAGAAAATGGCCGGTCAGATGGGCAACGAGCGCGTGACCATTCAGAACATCCGTGTTGTGAAGGTTATCGCTGAA
>JBEBSM010000313.1:0-4774 GCA_040394315.1 Lujinxingia vulgaris | reverse complement strand
TTTGGCGCGCCCACCGACGGTTGCAACTCCAGCAACGTCAACGCCAACATGGCCACGGTTGCCGGAAACAAGATTTCCAATGATGAGCTCAATGTCGTCTACAACCGCTATTTTGGCGGACGTCAGGCCGACGACGATCAAATCAACCAACAGCGCGCTGCAAGCCTTCGCATGGTCGCAATCACCTATTTGCTGGCCGACAAAGCCCGCGAAGCCGGCCTGCGCGTCGATGACGACGAATTCCGCAGCTACATCATGGATCCAAACCGAAACATCGAGTTTCGCTTTGCCTATGGCCAATCTGGCGAGTTTGATGGACCGTTTTATAAGGCCTATATCCAAAATCAGCTGCGCGTAAGCCTGCCGAAATACGAAGAATACAAGCGTGAAGAACTTCTTGCCCGCAAATACATTGCCCTGATCGATATGCAGGTCAACGTTACGCCGCAAGAAATCGAAGAGTTCAACAAACTTCGCAACACCGAAGTTAATCTCGAATTTGTACGTTTTTCTGCCGATACCCTGAAAGATTCCATCCAGGTCAGCGAAGCCGACGTTCAAAAGTTCATCGCCGAGCACAAAGACGAGATCACCAAGAACTACGAAGAAAACCGCGCACAATATGAAGAGCCCGAGCAAGTTCAGCTTCGTCGTATCTTCATCCTGAAACCAGAAGGCGCTGAGCAGTTGGCAGACGCAACCAAACGTTTCGAAGCCGCAAAGACGCGCGTAAACGACGAAAAGCAAAACTTTGCTGACGTCGCCGGCGAACTGACCGAAGATTACGCAAAAGAAAAACAAGGTCTCATGGACTGGTCCACACTCGACAACGTCGATCAGGCCATTGCAAAAGCTATCGAAGGCAAGCCAGCCGGCTCGGTCGTCGAAGTTGAAACCGACTTTGCTTACATGCTCGTGAAAGTTGAAGACCGCAAAGCCGCCGTAAAAACGCCGGTCGAAGACGTCCAAAACGATATCGCTCGCGCTCTCTTGCAAGAAAAGAAAGTCAACGACATCGCCTCCGAAATGGCCAGCGCTCTTCTCGAAGAAGTTAAGGCAACCAATTCCATGCAAGAAGCCCTTGCAACGTTCCAGACCAAAGCCGCTGCCGACGACGAAGCTTCCACCGAATCGCCCGATGCAGAACCTGCTAAACTCAATCCATGGGATGCCCTCAGCGTTCAAACCACCGGTATGTTCAGCCAGGAAGGCCAAGATATGTCCGCCATGTTCGGCGCACAATTCCCAGGCCTGAATCTCGGTCGCTCCCCCTGGGACCGCATTCCAGAAATCGGAAAAAGTCCTGAACTGGCCAAAGACGCCTTCAAAGAAGACGCAGATCGTGAACTCTTGAAACAAACCTATTCAACCGGCGACGCCAAAATCGTCGCTCGCCTCAAAGAGCGTAAATCTCCAGAAGCCGAACTCAGCCCAGAAGCACAGGCTGAACTGGCCGACGAAGCTCGCCAGGCAAAAGCCTCCAACCTGCTCGGCGGCGCCGTCAGCGTACTGATTCAGCCCTCGGAAGATTACGGCCCATGGCTCGAAGGCATGTTCAAACAGGCTGTCAAAGACAAGACCATCAAACTCAACAGCAAGGGCAACCCGGTTGCAGCCCGCGTTCAGATGATGGCCACGCAAGCCCCCGCACTAAGCGTTGAGCTAAACAGCGACGACAAATAATAATCCGCTGATTTACCCGCACCACACGTTTTTCACAAAAAGCCTCGTTCCCCTTTAGGAGCGAGGCTTTTTTACGTCCAAAACCTCACCAAACCCAAAAACCGCTTATAATTCAAGCATTTGTGGAAATATCCACTCTCACTAAACCTTTACCTAAGTGCATCTACGACGCGCAACATCTTTTAGAGGCTTCGACAACTACCAAAACCCTTCGCCGATTAAGTTTTCTATGCTTATTAACACTCAATCCGTAAATTGGTTGCACCTACGCCGCGCGATGACCTTCATTCGTCCTCACCGCATCATCGTAGGTTTTATTTTTGGACTCACCCTTGTCGGAACCATCGCAAGCACGCTCGAACCGCTCATCCTAAAGCACGTTTTCGATTCGCTCACCGGCGATAAGCCCATGAAAACCGTGCTCATATGCGCCACCATCCTACTCGCGATGGGCGCACTCAAAGAAGCCGGCGGCGCAATCACCAGCAGACTGACCTGGAAAGCCCGCACCGCCATCCACTACTCACTGCTCAAACGCGCCGTCGACCGCCTACATCGCCTGCCCGAAAGCCACCACAGCCGCGAAGGCGTCGGCGCCGTCATGACCCGCATGGAACGCGGAATCCAGGGGTTCATCAACGCTATCACCAAAATATCCTTCGATATTTTACCCGCCATCGCCTACCTCGTCATCGCCAGCGCCCTCATGCTCCACATCGACTGGCGCCTGTTTATCGTTGTCGCAATTTTCACCCCCATCCCCGCGCTAATAGCCGCCCGCGCCGCCCCCGAACAAAGCCGCCGCGAACACACCCTGCTCAACAACTGGGCCGGCATCTACGCACGCTTCAACGAAGTCCTCTCCAGCATCACCATGGTCCGCAGCTTCGCCATGGAAGGCCAGGAACAACGCAAATTCCTACACGACGTCCGAGGCACCAACGACGTCGTCATCAAAGGCGTCAGCTACGACTCACGCGTCGACGCCTCCAAAAACTACGTCATCCACCTGGCCCGCGTCGCCTGCATCACCGTCGGCGCACTACTCGTCGCCAACGGCGAAGCCACCGTCGGAACCATCATCGCCTTCATGGGATACGTCTCCGGCTTGTTTGGCCCCGTCCAGACACTCACCACCATCTATTCAACCGTCTGCAAAGCCAGCGCCAACGTCTCCCAGGTCTTCGACATCCTCGACGCCACCGACCCCGTACCCGACGCACCCGACGCCTGCCAGCCCCCAGAATTCGCCGGCCGCGTCTGCTTCAAAGACGTTTCCTTCGCCTACGAAAAAGAAGACACCCCCATCATCGAATCTGTCTCGCTCGACATCAACCCCGGCGAAACCGTCGCCCTGGTCGGCCCCAGCGGCTCCGGCAAAACCACACTCATGTCACTACTCCAACGCTTCCACGACCCCACCCACGGCAAAATCCTCATCGACGGCACCGATGTGCGCGAATACGAACAACGCCCCATGCGAAACCAGATCGGCATGGTCCTACAAGACGCCCTGCTCTTCAACGACACCATCCGCGACAACATCGCCTACGGTCGCCCCGACGCACCGTTTGAAGAAATCGTCCAGGTTGCCCGCGACGCCCAGGCCCACGACTTCATCACCAGCCTCCCCCACGGCTACGACACCATCATCGGCGAACGCGGCACGCGCCTATCCGTCGGCGAACGCCAACGCGTCTCCATCGCCCGCGCTCTGCTCAAAGATCCACCCATCCTCATCTTCGACGAAGCCACCTCCGCACTCGACGCCGAATCCGAAACGCTGCTCCAACAGGCATTCGCCCGCCTCTGCCACGGCCGCACCACATTCCTCATCGCCCACCGACTCTCCACCGTCGTCGACGCCGACCGCATCATCGTGCTGCGCCACGGCCGCATTGTCGAATCCGGCAACCACCAACAACTCCTCCAAAACGACGACTACTACGCCTCCCTCGTCCGCCAACAAACCGACGGCCTCACATCCCTCGAAGAACACCACAAAAAATCCAGCTAATCTCACACGGCACCCACCAGCTTTGCCCTATAGCCATTAACCAGTTCGCTTAAGCCCGATTTTATGCGCTCAAGACCCCCGGCGAGCCTGTTCTTGCAGGCTTTCTGGGCAGCGGTTTGGAAAAGTGAAATCACATGAACCGTGCAGATTACGCTCGCAAGCGCCAGTCGCGCTCACTTTTAACCTCTACCTGCGCTCGCAAGCGCCAGTCGCGCTCACTTTTAACCTCTACCTGCGCTCGCGAGCGCCACTTTTCGAAAAGCATACTGAACGCGCAGGTAGTTTTAAGCGCAGATCCGCTCACTCAAACCATACAAGGTGCGCTCCCGTCAGCCACTTTTCCAAAAACATACTGAATGAATAGGTAGTTTTAAGCGCACCCTGCGCTCATAAATGAGCTCGAGGGGCGCTTCAAAGCGCTGGTTGAGGTCACGGATGAGCGCGGAGTGCGCTTCAAAGCGCGTTATGGATGCGTTGCGAGGTTTGGAAGGCCACCTCTTTATCACAAATCCTCCAACGCACGGCCGGCACACTGCCACGTCCGCCTCAGAGCAAGCTTCGCCCCTTCCCCTGAACCCAAATCACCCTCGAATAACCCCAACCCACACCAAAAAGGCCACTTCCGAACTTACCGGATGTGGCCTTTTCTATACGCTACGCGCGTGCTCCTTCCCCTACATCCCGCCAAAAGCCTCGTGAATCACCCGAACGAGGCCATTTTTTCGCCTATCCCCACCCAACACCCGATAACCCTGCAAATTACACCATTTAGGGAAATATACACCCACACTAGATCCTTTACTCTATGCAACCACACCAGCCCGCTCACAAAGTCTTCACCGCTCTACAACGTTATGCCAGCCACAACCCAAACCCAAAACGCGCTCAGCCTTCGCCACATACTCATCCGCTACCACCGCATCATCACCGGACTCATTTTTGCACTCACACTCATCGCCACCCTCCAAGAGCCCCACGCGCGGTCGGCCCCCCAATCTCGGGGACTATGTACTCCAACTCCGCCGGGAAAGTGGCGGGTATAGTCCAATATGCGACCCCGTGTTCATCACTGAT
>JBEBSM010000312.1:0-4784 GCA_040394315.1 Lujinxingia vulgaris | reverse complement strand
TGGTTTTTTGCGATTGAAAACCTGGCGACATCATTCCCGCCGAGCTCAATTGCTCGAAGCTTCCGGTGGTTTTTTGCGATTGAAAACCTGGCGACATCATTCCCGCCGAGCTCAATTGCTCGAAGCTTCCGGTGGTTTTTTGCGATTGAAAACCTGGCGACATCATTCCCGCCGAGCTCAATTGCTCAAAACTTCCGGTTGTTCGTTGTGGTTGAAAACCTGGCGACATCATTCCCGCCGAGCTCAATTGCTCAAAACTTCCGGTTGTTCGTTGTGGTTGAAAGCCGGGTGAGGAAAGTTCGCTGGCAATTTGGTCGCTGGAAATAAAGCCGGGAGCAACTTTTTGAAATCCTGCATTTGGGCTGTTGAAGGGCGGAGTCAGTTGTGGCGTCTGGTGCCCGTTGAATGCGTTAGCCGGAGGAGTCGTGGGGTTGATGTAGGGCGCAGGAAAACTACCCGTCGTTCGCGGCGCATCAGGATCAACAATGTATTGAGTAGCCATACGATCTAATCCTGGATCGGTGACTTCATCAAACTCCGAATCCTCTGGGAAGGAAGGAATGTTGGGCTGTTTATTGTTAAAATGCATATCCTGTCCGTTGATAATGCGCTGAAAGTTCGTAGAACTTGTTCAGGATACATTAGCGCGTCAATCAATGAAGTACAAATTGCAAGAAAACGTCAGGTTTTCAGTACCGAACGAAATACTAAAAAGATGTGAAAACTTTGCGAAGTTGTAAAGGGAAACTTGGTGCGTCGGGGCAGTGGCCAATCAATACACCGCAGAATCATAAAGATTCGTGTGCCCGTTATTTACAAAAAGAGTGTAAATAATCTGCAGGTAATCGAAAAGTGTCGTGTTTAGGCGGGGATATAACGATTTCGAGATGAAATAGCTAACGCTGTTTATGCGGCATTACAGGTAGATTCTGGTCTACTGAATGAACAAGATTGTGCGGGGAGGGGGGATTAAGCGTGGTGGCAGGTATCTTGACAGCGTCGATTGAAGAAATGCGCGCCCACGAGCAGAATACTACCGATAACGGTTAAAGAGTGTTCTGCAAATGATGGCAAACTTTCAATATGGAGGAATCCGCCGACGATCAGCAAGGTAACGCCGGCACCTGCAGCAAGAACGATGTCTTTTCGCTTGTGAGTTCGGTAACCCGGCAGAAAAGCGAGGGCTGCGACAACCAATAATACGACTGCAAATACTTGATGAAAAAGCTCGTGCGCGAAAAACCCAAGACCAATCGTAGAAAGGTAGCCCAGGAGGAGCGGCGTTGAGATGCAGTGAACCATGCATAACGCGGAGCCGACCACACCGACGCGGTCCCACAGGGATTGGCGCTCTCCGTGAACATGCTCTTTCATGGGGGCAGATTTTGTGATGGCCTGGCTACTCAATGGGTATTCCTCGCGCATAACTTGATAGGGTGTTTGCTGTTAATGCAAAGCAATTGCGTTTACAGTACACACTAAAATACAAAGATGCAAGAGATTATGCACAGATATCTGGACATGTTGTGTAGGTCAATCAGTTTGTTGGTATAAAAACAGCCTGCCGCGATAAACGCGTGGCAGGCTGAAGGTATTTCGATGACGCAAATTATTAGTGGCTGGTGGTGGCTCCCACGGCCGGAAGGTACGCATTGCGAACGTAATCAAGCATCATACGTTGCGCGTTGAATCGCCAGCCGAGGCTTACGATTGCCCAGTTCATGCGCTGAATCCACTCGGTGGGAAGGCCGCCAGCCGATTCGGCGTAGTACATGGGGATCACTTCGTTTTCCAAGACTTTGTAGAGCTGTTCGGTATCATATTTGTCTTGGTCTGCGGGATTCGCAAATTCTTTGCCGGTACCGATCGCAAAGCCATTTTTCCCGTCGTAGGCTTCGGCCCACCAACCATCGAGAATCGAGCAGTTCAGGACGCCGTTGAGGACGACCTTTTGACCGCTGGTTCCGCAGGCTTCCTGTGGGCGACGTGGATTGTTTAGCCAGAGATCGACGCCCTGGACAAGCTGGCGGCCGACGTTCATGTCGTAATCTGCAAGGAAAACCACGCGGCCTGCGAACACTGGATCAGTGGTGAGCTTGACGATTTTCTGGATCAGACGTTTGCCGTCCTGATCTGCCGGGTGCGCTTTTCCGGCATAAATAATCTGGATCGGATGTGTGCTGTCATTAATCATCGCTTCAAACCGCTCCATGTCGGTCATGAGCAGATCTGCGCGTTTGTAGGTGGCAAATCGCCGAGCGAACCCGATGGTAAGGATGTCGTGTTCAAGTCCTTGGCCGGGAATGATCTTGCTTCTTCCGTCTCCCTGGGGAGCGTTTTGAAGGCGCACACGATTGCGCACAAAATCCAGCAATCGCGATTTGAGGATCTGGTGAACTTCCCACAGCTCACCAGGATCTGCTTGCGCAAGGCCTGCCCACGCTTCTGGTTTGTCCATGTGTGGCATCCAGTCCGTTCCAAGATGACGATCGTAGAGTGCGCGCATCTGGGGGGCTAGGAAGGATGTTGTGTGAACGCCGTTTGTGATGTGTCGGATCGGCACATCGGCTGCTTTGCGATGCGGCCAGAGATCGTTCCACATCGTGCGGCTTACGCGGCCGTGAAGGTGGCTGACGCCGTTGCAGAAATCGCTCATTTTGAGCGCGAGCACGGTCATGCAGAAGGTTTCGTCGGGATTATCGAGGTTGATGCGGCCGAGTCCGTGGAAATCGCGGTGACTTAGGCGGAGGCGTTCACGGAGTGTGTAAAGCGCGTCTTCGAGCATCTGTGGTGAGAAGCGATCGTGGCCGGCAGGGACGGGCGTGTGGGTTGTGAAAACGGTCATTTTGGACACGCGATCGCGGGCTTCTTCGAAGGTTTCGCCTTCTTCTTCCATGAGGTTTGCGCAGAGCTCCAAGGTTGCAAATGCGCTGTGTCCTTCGTTGAGATGGTAGGCGCCGGGTGTGATGTCCAGCATTTTGAGCGCGCGCACGCCGCCCACGCCGAGCAAAACTTCCTGGCGGATACGTGTGGCCTGATCTCCACCGTACAATTGGGTGGTGAGCCGGCGATCGTCGTCGGGATTCGCTGCGATGTCACAATCGAGCATGATCAATCGGTTTCGGCCAACGGGGGCTTCCCAGATATGGGCTTTGATCTGGCGATCTGCGATTTCGATCGCGACTTCGAGCGGCTTACCTCTGGCGTCGGTCAGCTTTCGGATCGGGAGCTGTTCGATATTGGTGCGGCCATAAAACTCTTGTTGATAACCGTTTTCGTCGATGCCTTGTTGGAAATAACCTTCGGCGTAAAACAATCCGACGCCGATAAGCGGAACACCGAGATCGCTGGCTGCTTTGAGATGATCGCCGGCAAGCACGCCCAGGCCGCCCGAATAAATGGGTAAGGATTCGTGCAGACCAAACTCGGCGCAAAAATACGCGACGGGAGCTATATGAAGCGGTCCGGCTTCCATATTGAACGATGGTCCGGCAGATGCCAGGTAGTCATCCAGTCGGCGGCGGGCATACTGAATCCGACTTGTGAGTGCGCTCTCTTTGCTGCGTGATTCGAGCAATTCCTCCGGGAACTTATCAAGAAATGCAATCGGATTATGATTCGTTTCTCGCCAGAGTTTTGAGTCCAGTTCGCTGAAAATTTGCCAGACGTCAGGTTGCCAACACCACCAGAGGTTTTGCGTGATCTTACGAAGATGGGTAATCAGTCCGGAGGCCATAAGTCACATTCTCACAATAGGATTCGATTCAATTAATCAAAACAGCGGGAAAAATTATTTGATGATAATTTCAATACTCGGTCCGGCTTCAAGTGTCACCATACCATCGGCAGCGATGTGCATATCGCCGTCAATGGTATAACTGATGGGCTGATCTGAGCGAAAAAGTGCTCGGCCAGAAACAGCAGAACGAATTTTGTTTTCGTCGACCGGTAATCCGAGTCTAATTCTTGGTAATTGCATCGCGAGTTCTAGTGGACGAGCGATGATTCCAAGCAGGTGAAACGCGCCTTCGCGCTCCTGGCTGCGGATAAACGGGCGAAACCCGAGTCCAATTTGATCGACCGTCGCGGCTAGAACCGATGTGTAATCGCGACTTTCCCACGAATCTTTGTCGAGTTCAATCCGCGCCGTGAAGGGGCGAAACAATCGTTCCTGGAGGTCGCCGCCCATTGGCAGCGAGGCGACGGCTTTTGCCAATAGTACGGCTGCGGTCGTGGGGCTTGGATTTCCGGTGCCGTAATATTCTTCAAGAAAATTCGCGACGACACCGTTTCCGAAAATAAATCCGTAACGATCCCCGGTTTCATCAATAACGCGCAGCGTGTTGCGGCGCGTGGTTTCGAAGGGCTGTCCTGTGTAATATTTTTCGACCAGATTTGCTATCAATCGAGGCGGCGTGCCGTTGATTCCGACGCCGTTTGAGACGGTATTCATCGTGCCACCGCGCAAAAGCGCGACTTTCGGCAGAGGCTCGTCGCCGTAGACTTTGATGAAGGTCGTCAATGTGACGTGATTGGTGCCATCGCCGCCGTTGAGGGCGAGTATCTCGATGCCGCTATCTTTAAAACGCTCGGCGACCGCAGCGACGTCTTCGACGCGATTGGTCAGTTCGTAGCTGTCGTTTTGACCGAGCATATAGCCGAGGCGTCGCATCCGCTCGGGATGACGGCGATTTCTGCGGCTGTGGGGATTTGTGATAATGCCGATGCCTGCCATGGATAATTCCTTACATCGTTTTACTGCTGTTAAGCACGGAAGGTTTTTG
>JBEBSM010000311.1:0-4785 GCA_040394315.1 Lujinxingia vulgaris | reverse complement strand
AACTCGGCAAACGCACGCGTCGATTCACACGCGCCTTCAAACAGCAGACCGCGCGCACAAACCCGCGTCAATGCCGCCCGCAGACTCTGCTGCGTCAACGCATCCTCACTGACCTCCAGTCCATCAACGACCGCCTGCCCCAATTCCTGCAACTGCCCCTGCAAATCCGGTGCACTATCGCCGGCATTTATTAGCAGTGCTGCCGCCAGTCCCGCACCCTCCGGATCGTTCAAGACCCGTGCATTTTCGTACGCACCTAGTAACTCCAGACGGGCATCAAACCCGCGCTGCGCCTGCTGCCTGGCCCGCAATTGGAGAATACGCGCCCGATTTGCCTCAACCGGCGTCTGCACAATCTCCTCACTCACCGGAGACTGCGTTTGAACGGTCGGCTGACTTGCACAGCCTCCTAAAAACAGTGCGGCCACAAAAACACCACACGTCAACGGACGAGCTGCGCGCCAGTTCATACGACCGCCTCTTCTTTCGTTTCGTTCACTGTTTGGTTAACAGCAGCCGATGCCACAGCCTGATCACGATCCACAGGTTTATCACCCATCGTCCGCTTCTCAAGCTGGTCCACAACCGCAGCATCCACCACCTGGCCTTCGACCAGATGACACGCCACAAAATGCCCGGGCGCCGCCTGCTTGATCGCCGGAACCTCACGCTTACAACGCTCCTCCGCAAACGGACAACGCGTATGAAAAACACAGCCCGACGGCGGATTCAACGGACTCGGAACATCACCCGTCAACACAATCCGCTCACGCTTCAACTCAATTTCTGGATCCGGAATCGGCACCGCCGAAATCAACGCTTTCGTGTACGGATGCAACGGGTTTTCGTAAATATCCTTCCCGTCCGCAAGCTCCGCCAACCTTCCGAGATACATGACCGCAATCCGATCCGAAATATGTCGAACCGCCGCCAGATCATGCGCAATAAACAGATACGTAAGCCCGAATTCTTTTTGCAAATCTTCCATCAAGTTGATGATTTGCGCCTGAATCGACACGTCGAGCGCACTGATCGGCTCATCGCAAACAATAAAACTCGGCTCACACGCAAGCGCCCGCGCAATCCCGATACGCTGGCGCTGTCCACCCGAAAACTCATGCGGATAACGACGAATAAACCGAGGATCAAGCCCAACGATCTCCATCAATTCCTGCACGCGCTTCGCAATCCCCTGGCCCTCCGCCAGATTATGCACTTTCAACGGCTCACCGATAATATTACCGACCGTCATCCGCGGATTGAGCGACCCGTACGGATCTTGAAAAATCATCTGCAAATTCCGCCGCAACGGATGCAACTGCTTTTCCGAAAGCGTGCACAAATCCTGGCCACCAAACAGCACGCGCCCTTCCGTTGGACGATGCAACTGAATAATCGCCCGCCCGGTCGTCGACTTGCCACAACCCGACTCGCCGACCAGACCAAGCGTTTCGCCCTTCAAAATATCAAAGCTCAGCCCGTCCACAGCTTTTACACGACTGACTTCCTTGCGACGCAACGTGCCTTTGTAGATCGGGAAATGCATCTTCAAGTTTTCAATGCGGATCAACGTCTCCGTCATGGCATCTCCTTTTCTTCTACAGATTCTGCAACAGAAACATACCCGTCCGCCAAAGCTGCTCCGGCAAGATTCGCCTCAGCCTTCGCAAACTGCTCGCTCGTCACACGCGACCCAAGCTCGGCCGCGTACACTTCGTTGGCCCGAAAACATCGAACCGAATGCCCAGGCCCAAGTTCCACAACCGGAACCGCCTCTTTATGACAACGATCCTGTGCCCAACGACAACGCGGCGCAAACGGACAACCCGGAATCGGTTTCGACACATCCGGCGGACGCCCATCAATCGGAATCAACCGCGCGCTTGCACCCAGATCCAACCGAGGAACGCTGCGCAGCAACCCGACCGTGTACGGATGCCCCGGCCGACGGAAAAGATCCTCGGCCAGCGCTTCTTCCATCACACGACCCGCGTACATCACGATCACGCGGTCCGCCATACCCGCAACAACACCCAGATCGTGCGTTATCAACACGACACTCGTGCCCATATCCTCGCGCAAATCCTTAATCAGCTCCAGAATCTGCGCCTGAATCGTCACGTCCAACGCCGTCGTCGGCTCGTCCGCAATCAACAATTCCGGCTTGCACAACAACGCCATCGCAATCATCACGCGCTGACGCATCCCACCCGAAAACTGATGCGGATACTGATCAATACGCTCACGAGGCCCGGGAATCCCGACCTTCTCAAGCATCTCAATCGCAGCCTCACGCGCCGCTTCCTTGCTCATATTCTGATGAATGCGCAACGGCTCAATAAGCTGACGCGATACCCGCAAAAACGGATTCAGACTCGACATCGGATCTTGCCAGATCATCGAAATCCGATTGCCCCGAATCTTTCGCAGTTCTTTATTCGACGCCTTCAGCAAATCCTGGCCGCCAAACAAAACCTCGCCGCCCTCGATCTTGCCCGGAGGCGTTGGAATCAACCCGAGCACCGAAATCTGACTCACCGATTTCCCCGAACCCGATTCGCCAACCACGCCCAGACATTCACCACGCTTGACCGTAAAACTTACATCATCGACCGCACGAACAACCGCGCCTTCGACATGAAAGTACGTCTTCAATCCGCGCACTTCGAGCACGTTCTCCGCCGCCAACTTCGTCGTCGACACCGTGGAATCTTTGATGGGCTCGCTACTCATGAACTACTCCTGAAACCTGCTACAGAACACTGATTCCCACAAAACTTCTTAAATCCAGAAACCGGACACGCTGATCACCGACCAGCTTGTTTCACCCGTTAAGCCATTTCAACTGGTCGGTGACCAGCTTGTTTCACTCGTTAAGCCATTTCAGCTGGTCGGTGACCAGCTTGTTTCACTCGTTAAGCCATTTCAGCTGGTCGGTGACCAGCTTGTTTCACTCGTTAAGCTATTTCAACCGGTCGGTGACCACCTGATTTCACCCGTTAAGCCATTTCAACCGGTCATCTACCATTCGTCTATTTTGGCTTTTCTGCTTATCAAAGTAATCAATCCTTACGAAGCTGCGGATCGAGCGCATCGCGCAAGCCGTCGCCTAAAAAGTTCATACTCAACAACGTCATCGCCAGCGCAATACCCGGGAAAATAATAAGCCACGGTGCGGTCTCCATCAGCTGACGCCCTTCACTGGCCAGCGCACCCCACGAAGTCTGCGGCGCCTGAACACCAAGCCCAAGGAACGACAAAAACGCTTCCTCCAACATGACTGCCGGAACCGTCAACGTCGCATAAACAATGATTGGACCCAGCGCATTCGGAATCAGATGACGAAAAATAATCGACACATTCGAAACACCAATCGTACGCGCAGCCTCCACAAACTCCTGGCCCTTCAAACTAATGACCTGACCGCGCACAATCCGCGCCATCGTCAGCCACTGAACCGCACCCAGCGCGATGAACAACAGAAAAATGTTCTGCCCAAAAACAACCATCAACAAAATAACCAGGAACATAAACGGCAGACCGTACATGATATCGACAATGCGCATCATGATATTATCAACCTTACCGCCCACAAAACCTGCCGTCGCACCCCAGCTCACACCGATAAAAAACGACACAAGCGTTGCCAGCAAACCAACTGCCAGCGAAATCCGCGCGCCGTACACCATCCGCGTCAACAAATCGCGACCAAGCTGGTCGGTCCCCAACCAGTTTTTGCGAGGCTTTGGCAACCCAACATATTCGCTGGAATCCAGCATGTTGTCGCCGTCCTTATCAAATCGACTGAGCAAGTCCCGCGCTTCACCGCGCGACAAAATATCAACCAACCGACCCGACTGCGCCAACGTAATCGTTCCGAGTTCGCCTGCATCGCACGCAAAAATATCCGGATGACGAATCGGCGCCATACTCTTGCGAATATTCGCCCACTGCTCACAACGCGGCACAAAATCACCCGGTGACTTCATCGCCAGCGGCGCCGCCGCGTATTCATCATAGTCAAGAACACCGTCGCCGTTTTTATCGATCAGCGAAAACTCCATCTGGCGATACGCCTTCAAGATTTCACCGGAATCAATAACGCCGTCACTATTCGTGTCGACGGCCTCAAAACTCAGCGCACCTTTGGCCGGAAGCACCGAATAATACTGCGCCGGCACACTGCGCGCACCCGGAGGTTTCGGCACCACAAACGGATGCTGCTCCTCCATCGTAAAGCCCGTGACGTACTGCGCAACAACCTCATAGCTCAACGCCATGACCGCCATAAAACCAACGATCAAAAGCCCTGCCATCGCCGCGCGGTTTTTACGAAGCCGATTACCGGCGTCCTTCCAAAGGCTCGTGCCTTCAACAAGCTCCGTCTCAACGACGGGCCCTTTGGATTTTTTATTATCCATTGACATGCATGTGTCCTATTTATCGTAGCTGACGCGCGGATCGAGAAGAGTGTACAAAATGTCGACCACGAGATTGAGCACAACCAGAAGTGACGAATACAAACTGATCGGACCAAGCACCATGTTGTAGTCGCGATTCAAGGCCGAACGCACAAAGTGTGTACCAACGCCGGGCAGGTTGAAAATCTCTTCAACAACCACCGAGCCCGTCAAAAGCGCCGCAAATGCTGGTCCGAGATAACTCACAACCGGCAACAGCGCGCCTTTCAATGCATGACGGTACACAACCATTTGCTCGGTCAAACCCTTGGCACGCGCCGTCCGGATATAATCCTTGCGAATCACCTCCAACATGCCGCCGCGC
>JBEBSM010000310.1:0-4824 GCA_040394315.1 Lujinxingia vulgaris | reverse complement strand
CGCTACGAGAACTGCGCGCACGAAGTCGAGTTTGAGCCGGGTTCCCGACTGGCCACAATTGATCCGGGCATGAATCGCGCGCGGGTAAACAGCGTGCATCACCAGGCAGTAAAAGAGCTCGGTGCCGGGCTGGAAGTCGAAGCACGCAGTCCGATTGACGGGCTGATCGAGGGCATTCGACTATTTAAAGCCCATCAGCTCGATCCGTATGTGGTGGGCGTTCAGTGGCATCCGGAATTTCAAGATCCCAAAGACACCACGCTGCTCGATCCGCGTCCGCTTGTGGAGGATTTTCTAAACGCGGTTCGGGCGCGCTGAGCCGCCAATAATTGTGATTTTTACGACGTTGATAGCGCTTCCAAAAGCACGGCTTGTTTCCCATCGCGCAAAATAACCTTACATAAAGAGTGGCAAGAACTGGCATGACGTCGTCTGAATCACGGACGTTTCACGACGCGTCGCCTCGGTTTTGCTTCTCATAATTCTGGCAAGGAATGGATCACGCGGACAAAAAAACGATTGTTGTGGCGGGCGCATCGGGGCTGGTGGGCCGCGCGCTGCCGGCTGCCCTGGGCGCGAAATTTAACCTGATTGGTATGTCTCGCCAGCCGCCGAGTATTTTGCAGGTCAGTGATTCCGAACACGATTATGTGTGGCGCGAGGCCGATCTTTTCTCGCGAAAACAAACGCTTCTGGCGACGGAAGGCGCTGATCTGGCGATTTATCTGGTGCACTCGATGCGCCCGACCGCAGCGCTTACGCAGGGCCAGATGCACGATATGGATTTGCTGTGTGCTGACAACTTCTCGCGCGCAGCCGAGTATCACGGGATTTCGAAAATCATCTGTATCAGTAGTTTGAACGCGAACGATGAAGTCGAAAAAACACTCGGCTCGAGGGGTGCCAAAGTATGTGTTTTGCGCGCATCGATTATCCTGGGCCCCGGCGGCGACCGGGCCGAAATGCTGGTGAGGTTGGTCGAAACCTTACCGATGATGTTGCTACCGGCCTGGACACGCACCCGTGTTCGCCCGATTGCGCGCAATGATATCGTCGAAGCGATTCGCTGGGTGCTTGAAAACGATCAGGCTGCCGCCTGCATCTGGAATGTGGCCGGGCCCGACGTTACGTCCTTCGCGGAATTGCTTGAGGTTACGGCCGATATCATGGGACTCAAGCGCAAATTCTGGACGATTGGAATCGATGCGCCGCGCAGCTCGTCGCTGTGGATTTCGACGTTCACCGGACTACCCAGCGGCATGATCCGAACCACCATTGAAAGCCTGCGCGACGAGAATCTGCGCGATGAAAGTGAACTGCGGGCGTTGCCCGGCCTGCCGCAAACCCCGCTTCGCGAGTCGATGCAACGCACAGTGGATTCACGCAAAGATGCGCACTCGTTGACCAAACGCGTTGCCAAACCCACACCGCCAATCGTGCGCTCTGTTCAGCGGCTCCAACTCCCGCCGGGCCGAGGGGCGGAGTGGGTTTCGATGCTCTATACGCGCTGGTTGTCGCGTGTATTGTGGCCGTTTTTGCACGTAGAGATAAAAGACGAGAAATTCGTCCACTTTAAGGTGCGATTACTTCCCTGGCCGGTTTTGATTCTCGAGCGCGACCACCATGTCAGCCAGCCCGACCGCCAGCTTTTCTGGATTCGCGGTGGCCTGTTGGCCGGAAACCAATCGCAGGGTCGGCTCGAGTTTCGTGAAGTGCTCGACAAAAAATACGTGCTGGCTGCCATTCACGATTTTCATCCGCGATTGCCCTGGCCAACCTACTTATTAACCCAGGCCCGCATTCATCTTTTGGTGATGTACGCTTTTGCACGATATTTAAAGCGCGTGTGTAAAAGTCAGCGCTTGCCACCGGACAAAACCGACCAGATTACCGGACCCGACTCCAAGCGCAAATGCCCTTGACGAGACAAAATCATGAGTAACTCTGAGAAAAAAATTGTTTTACTGACAGGAGCGACCGGCTTTGTCGGCACGAGTCTCTATCCACGGCTCATCGAGCAGGGATTTGAAGTACGCTGCGCAACGCGCCGGCCGGATGCCGCGCTGGATAGATTCCCCGACCGTCAGTGGGTAGAATTCGATGTTGAGCGACCTGAAACCTTGTTGCCAGCCATGCAAGGCTGTACGGCAGCCATATATCTCATCCATCAAATGGGCGGTGGAAAAGGATACCGGAAACGCGAACAGCAATCGACCACGGCGTTTCTAAAGGCTGCGGACGAGTCCGGAATCCACCGCATCGTTTATCTGGGAGGCGTTGCGCCCAGCGGGAAGCCCTCGCAACACCTGGCCAGCCGTCTGGAAACCGGCCAAATCTTGCGCTCCGGCGTGATTTCGGCCATCGAGCTGCGCGCATCCATGATCATCGGCGCGCAGAGCGCGAGCTGGCAAATCGTGCGCGATTTATCCGCTCGCTTACCCATCATGTTGCTACCCAAGTGGACGCAAACACGGCTGCAGCCCATTTATATCGATGACGTCGTCAGCGCACTTGTCGGCGCGCTGACGCTCGAACAAGAAGACTCCCGCTGGTTTGATATCCCGGGCCCGGAAATCCTGTCGGTTGAAGAAATACTCACGCGAACCTCCAAAATACTTGGCCACGATGTCATCCGCTTCCGCGTTCCGTTTCTATCCCCGAAATTTTCGAGCTACTGGCTGAACTTCATAACGCAGTGCGACATCTTTTTGGCCAGAGAGCTCGTGCAAGGTCTTAAATCCGACCTGGTCGCGCAGGACGATATTTTCTGGGACCGCATCAAACATCCCGGCCGCACGCCGTTTGATGAAGCCGCGCGCGCCGAACTTATCAAAGCACCGCCCGTTTCATTGTTCGCACGATTCTACGAAAGACTCCTGACGCTGTTTTTTCGCCCGCGACTTCTGAACTGAGAGTGGTGTCCCCAAAACAGTATCTACAATCTCATCAAAAACACGCTTCATGCTGAATAAAACCGTTTTCAACACGCAGCGTGCATCGGCGAGTTTATCGGGCAAACAAGGTTTCGGCCTGCTGAACAATCGCTTCGCAGGTCAAATCGCCGGACAATCGCGTTGTACGAAAAAAACTGTTTTCAGGTTTCGGATCTACTTTATTCTCCGGCTGATTACCCGCCAGAATGCTGTTGTCAGATCCCAAAATTACCTGCTCGTCGCTCCACACCAGCAGTCCGTCCAGACGATCGTTTGCCAGCGTTCCGGCAAGCTGCGTGGCACCGCGCTGAATGACATAAATTTCGCCATCGATAAGCCCGGTAACGCGCACCGTCATGCCAGGTTTGCCGTCGCTATCCTGATCAAAAACACGCTCGTCGGTATCGTCTGTTGGCATCGCATCGGTTTCGATATTGGTCAAACGTACACCGCGGACTTCCAAAAAGCGCGGCATATCAAACGTATTTCCGGTAGTCTTGAGCGTTCGATTCGTCGTCACCAATCCACGCACAAACGCATCGGGAACAACGGTTTTAACAAGCGTCGAGCTGCTCTCCATTTCCACCGCGCACGGCGTCGAACGCACGATGTAGTCCGGGCCTGTACCGCTGATTACGACCTTTTGAATGGTTTTTGTAGCCGTGGTCACCTGGCCCACAACCGGCACTTTGGAGATCGACGACATGACCGTCTGCTGCGCCCACACACCACTAAGCCCGCTCGCGGGCTGGTTGCCAGTATCCGCGGCTTCACCCACATCGCTGGTCGTACCGGTATCTTCGCCCCCGACGTCAGTCTGCCCGACGTTACCAACATCCTTATCGACGCCGGCATTACCCACGTCTCCGGAGACAACCCCGACGTCTTTTCCGTTATTGTTGCTATCGTTGTTTTCGTTCGCGTCCGCCGAGTCACTGCATGCCACCAGATTGGTCGCTACCAGGATTCCTAACGCGTACATCTTCCATCGATTTTTCATGGCATTCCCTATGTTTTAACACGCAATTATTGATTCAATATTGATCGAAACCACGGACAATTACGACGCATCCTGACAGATTCCAGCGGATTAAAACAACATTTTCATGAAGATACCGCCGCCCGCAAGCCAACCTTCGCTGGAAAACCCGGGATAACCCGGATTATTGGTCTGCAAACCTTTAGAAGACTCGATTTCCGCATCACTTTGCACGTCCACCGATTCCGGAAACTCATCGATTACCGGATTCTCGGCTTCCGAGGACTTGGTTACTTCCCGAAACATCAAGCGATGTCCCTGAATGTGCACGCCGCCCTCAAATCCAAGCCCACGCAGCGTAAAAGGCATCGACCAAGACAGCGCGCTGCCCAGCCGCGCGTTGTCCACGTAATTGGTGCGCCCACGCTGCTCCGGCACCGGCGACGGTTCATACGTAATATCCATCGTGATGTTCTGCGCAGCCGTATGCAGCGCAAGCCCCAACGCGGTTGTTACCGTGTTTGACCAGGTATCCAGCGGTCGCTCTGCATGGCGGTCGCGGTAATCTGACCACTGCGCCCACAATCCGCTAAGCGCAACTTCGACACGATTATCCTCGTCAATGTTGTGCACATACGCCGCGCTCGCGCCAATGCGCAACGGCTGAAAACCATGCAAATACTCAAAGGTTTGAATCTCCGAATCCTTGTCATCCGGATACGGATAATTCCAGATCCGCAACTCGTTCTCGCCGCGCGTAGACGAAGAATGCGCCCAATGCGCGGTCGCTCCCAATCGCAGTCCGTCCATCGGTTCGGCCACGACCGACGCGTGTGGCACAAAACGCGTCTTCACGCGAATCGCCGAATTCATTTCAGTATCGGTCTGATCCACCGCGTCCGGCACAAACAC
>JBEBSM010000309.1:0-4827 GCA_040394315.1 Lujinxingia vulgaris | reverse complement strand
CGATATCCACTGTGAAGAAGTAACGCTTTGCGGAACGACCATTCAATGCTTCAAGGAAACAAAGCATGAATGTGAAGACAAACCCGTTTGTCCTGACGGAACCACAGAGTCTTCGAGAGAAGATTGCGAAAAACTCGCTGCGGTCGGTCTCGAATGCAAAGAAGTCACCGCATGTGAAGAAACGATTTACTGCGTTGACGACAAAACCGCGTGTGAAGACAAACCCGTTTGTCCTGACGGAACCAAAGAGTCTCCGAAAGACGAATGCGAAAGACTTGCCGCGGCCGGTCTCGAATGCAAAGAAGTCACGGCGTGTGAAGAAACGATTTACTGTGCTGGAGACAAAGTCTCGTGTGACGCCATTCCAGTATGTCCGAATGGCTCGCACGAAGTTCCCAGAGACAAATGCGTCGACGCTAACGGCAACAACATTTGTTCGGAAGTAACAGTTTGTGAACAGACGATTTTCTGTGCAAAAACTTCGGTTGATTGCATCGTTCCGCCAGAATGCCCGCAGGGAACGATCTCCGTTGGCAAAGACCGTTGTAACTTCGCAGATCCCGACGCAATGAACTACTGCAGCGTCATCGACGAGTGCGGCGTGATTTTGTACTGCATGGAACAGGACACGTATTGTGTCGCATTCCCGGTTTGCCCGCTGGGGATGGCCGAAGTCTTAAAGTGCAAAGATCCAGACCGTTGTAAAGAAGTAACGATGTGCGGAAAAACGATTCAGTGTGAAGTTATCGACAAGTAATTCCCGCTCACAATCACTTAGCCATCGCTTCAACTTACACATCGCTCGCCAGAACTTCCCTGAATAAACAGGGGGAGTTTTGGCGAGTTTTTTGGTTTCGTTTTGTTGTAATTGATGGGCAGGGCGTGGAAACGTAACGAAGATAGTCGGCGCTGGCTTTTAAACGCCGATAGCTTGCAATGCACCAGACGCTGGAGATCTTTGTAGGGTATAGAGGTTTTTGCATAACGTCTGGATTGAACGCATTAACAATAAGGAACAACGTCATGGCACAATATCGAATGTACTGGCCTCCGGTGACGCGGAACTTCAAAATCATCGCAGGTGTGTTGTTTGCGCTGTGGTTCGCCACGGTAATGTACGCGCCTTTGCGTGTGTTTTCGGCTGAAAACATGCTGATTTCGCGCGACGCGGTGTTCAATCGCGGGCAAATCTGGACGCTGGTAACGTATGCGTTTTTTCACGCGAACTTTATGCACCTGCTGTTCAATCTGCTGGTGTTGTGGATGTTCGGCGGCGAGCTGGACAATGCGTGGAAGTCGTCGCGGTGGTGGAAGTTTTTGGCGTTGTGTACGGTCGGCGGCTCGGTTGTGATCTTATTGTCGCAACTCATTTTTCAGACCAATCACCCGACGCTCGGATCTTCGGCGGCGGTCATGGGTGTGGTCGCGGCTTATGCGTGGAATCACTGGAACCATAAGCTGAATTTTATGTTCTTTCCGATGACGGGCAAAACGATGTTGCTGGTCTTCATTGGAATTGACGTGGTCATGGTAGTGTTTGGAGGCGAGGCGATTAGCATCGCTGGTCACCTCGGAGGGATGGCGACGGGGTTGTTGCTGGCGAGTGGTTATTGGAAGCCCAAACGCTTGAAAACGATGCTGAAACGTAGAAAACAGCGTAATCGGCTCAAATTACTGCGGCGGCCGCCGGAAAACCGGCCGGGGCGAAGTGATAAACCGAATTAAAACTGCACACATAACTTAGTCATTGCCGGTTTTGCGATGCGTTCGGGCGTAGACAGAATCGCGCCAAACCGTTAAAAGTCCTACAGCTTGCGCTAGATAATTAATAGAAACACTGACCTCATGAAGGAAACATGATGAAGATTACACGTGAATTCATTCACCGGATGCCCAAAACAGACTTACACGTTCACCTGGACGGTAGTCTTCGTTTGAAAACGATTCTTGAATTGGCGGAACAACAGGGTGTGACGCTGCCGGACAATCCTCAAACCGAGGAAGAGCTTGCGAAATCGATTCGCATGGGCGCGATTTGCGAAGACCTCAAAGATTATTTGAAGGCTTTTGATGTTACGCTGAGCGTTCTGCAGACCGAAGAAGCGTTGTACCGCGCGGCTTTTGAGCTGGGCGAGGACGCTGCGCGCGAGAACGTGAAGTTCCTGGAAGTTCGCTACTCCCCGCTTTTGCACACGCGCAACGGATTGTCGTATCCGGTGATCGTGGAAGCTGTCGCCGAAGGTTTGCGCGAAGCAAAACGCAAATATTCGTTGATGAGCGGGCAGATCATCTGCGGAATTCGTCACATGACGCCGGAAGCATCGTTGCGCATGGCGGAGCTTTGCGTCGCGTTCAAAAACAAGGGCGTTGTGGGCTTCGATCTTGCGGGTGCTGAGGCGGACAATCCAGCCAAGGATTATCAGGCCGCGTTTACGTTGATTCGTAAGAACAACGTAAACCTGACGATTCACGCCGGTGAAGCGTACGGTCCGGAGAGTATCCACCAGGCGATTCAGTTGTGCGGCGCGCATCGAATCGGCCACGGAACGCGTTTGCGCGAAGACGGCGACCTGCTCAATTTCGTGAACAACCACCGCATTCCGCTCGAAATCTGCCTGACCAGCAACGTGCAGACGCGTGCTTGCAGCAGCTTTGAGAGCCATCCGCTGCCGTTCTACCTGTCGTACGGTCTGCGTTGCACGATCAACACGGACAACCGTCTGGTGACCGACACGACGATGACCGAAGAATACTGGCGCGCCGTGCAGTACTTCGATCTGAACGTCGGCGACCTTCGTAAATTGATGATCGACGGCTTCAAATCGGCCTTCATGCCTTACCGCAAGAAGCGTTCGGTGACCGCACAGGCCGTGGCCGAATTCGATGCACTTGTGCGCGAATTTGAAAGTTCGATGGGCGCAAAAGCTGACACAGATCCGCGCGTTTCGCAGGAAATCGCGTTTCAGACCAGTGCCGACGATTCGAGCAAGCAAGAGGCTTATGTGATCGGAACCGAGGAATCTTCTTTCAAATTGAAGAAGAAATCGGCACCGAGCGGTGATGAAGTCGAAGAGGACGTGAACTGAGCAGTTTATCTCCAGCGAATGGATAAATGTATGACGGATACTGCACAGATTGATTTTCAGGCTTTGATCCTGGCGGCCGGAATGGGCACTCGGATGCGGTCTGAAAAGGTCAAAGTTTTGCACGAAGTCCTCGGTAAATCGATGATTTCTCATGTCATTGACACCGCGTTTGAAGCCGGCGCGGCACGCGTGATCAGCGTGCTGGGCCACCAGCGCGAGCGTGTGCAGGCGCATTTGTCTGCGCATCCGCGTGCACAAGACCTGTGTTACGCGATCCAGCACGAACAGCTCGGCACGGCACACGCGGTGCTGGCCGGCGCAGCGTTTTTTGAAGACGCGCCGGCCTACACCGTGATTTTGTCGGGCGACGTTCCGAATCTGGATGCGCAAACCCTGAAAACGTTTGTCGACGAAGCGTTCCAAAGCGGTGCACCCCTGACCGTTATGACCGCCAAATTGGACGACGCCGGAAGCTACGGCCGGATCGTACGCAACGATTCCGGCCAGGTTGTGGCCATCGTTGAATACCGCGATGCATCCGAAGAGCAGCGTAAGATCGGCGAATTCAACGCCGGGATTTACGTGGTACGCACCGAGTTTTTGGCCAGGCATTTGCCCGGACTGTGCAGCGCACCGTCGACCAACGCACAGCGCGAATATTACCTGACGGATCTGATCGCAATTGCCGCCGAAGAATCACACGCCCACGGATTTGTTGTGGATGTGGAACTCGTGCAGGGCGTCAACAACCGCAACGACCTGTCCGCGGCTGAAAAGTTTGCTCGTGAGCGCTTGAACAAATACTGGATGGAGCAGGGCGTGACCCTGCTCGATCCGGCGCGCACCACGATTGAAGCCGACGTTTTCTTGCACCCGGATGTCGTCCTGTACCCGGACGTTCATCTGCGCGGAAAAACGGTTGTGGGCACAGGCACCGTCATCGAAAACGGCTGCGTGCTCACCGATATCGTGGTCGGCGAAAACTCCGTTTTGAAAGCCTATTGCTACGCGACATCAGCCAAATTGGGCGACAAAACAACCGTCGGACCCTTCGTTCAGCTTCGCCCACAGACCGACATCGGCGACGACTGTAAGGTCGGGAACTTCGTCGAACTCAAAAATACGCGGATGGAAAACGGCTCCAAAGCCAACCATCTTTCGTACGTCGGGGACGCACACGTCGGCGAAAACGCCAACATCGGTGCGGGCACGATTACCTGCAATTACGACGGTAAAAACAAAAACAAAACCGAAATCGGCGCCGGCGCATTCATCGGCTCGAACACCGCGCTGGTTGCACCCGTACGCATCGGCGATGGCGCGTACGTCGCCGCCGGCAGCACGATCACCGAAGACGTTCCCGACGACGCACTTGGTGTGGCCCGCGGACGTCAGAAGAATATCGAAGGCTGGGCGTCGGATAAAAAGAAATAAATCGAGCACAAATTGGCTATTTTGCAGGCCCGGCTCCCTTCTCTGAGAGGGGGGCCGGGCCTTTTTTTGTGTTTTTTGGGGGGCGGTTTGAAACGTCGTGGGCAGAGTGGATGGGGCGGTTTGCAACGTGGTGAGTAGAGCGGATGGGGCGGTTTGCAACGTGGTGGGCAGAGTGGATGGGGCGGTTCGAAACGGGGTGGGTAGAGGGGATGGGGCGGTTCGAAACGTGGTGGGTAGAGTGGATGGGGCGTTTCGAAAAGGGGTGGGTAGTGTAATCGGGAGGTTCGCGAAGTGGTGGGGATTGGTA
>JBEBSM010000308.1:0-4833 GCA_040394315.1 Lujinxingia vulgaris | reverse complement strand
CCTCGGCGACGGATGCCGCGCAGTCGAGCCTCGTCGCCGTCGCCGGCATGCGCGGCCGGCAGGCGCAGCGACGAGATCGGAAGAGCACCCGGCTGAACACCACGCACCGGCTATCACAGCGCGGATTCCGGCGCGTGCGGCGGCGTCAATGCTGTCGCGGAAGGGGAAAAACGCATCACTGGCCATGACTGCGCCTGTCATGGAGCTTGCGCACTTTTTAATGGCCAGTTCAACTGAATCGACGCGACTCATCTGGCCGGCCCCGACGCCTATTGAGCGGCCTTTGGTGGCGAGCACGATTGCGTTGGATTTGACGTGTTTTGCGACTTTCCAGGCAAATTGAAGATCTTCGAGTTCAGCCGACGTGGGGCCACGACGCGTGGGAATCTGCAGTCCGCTGGTTGCCAGGGCGATGGGTGGATCGGGCGTTTGCACGAGGATCCCAAGTGTCGTAGCGCGCAGCGACAGGCCTTCTTTCGTCTGCTCTTTCCATCGGATCAGACGAATGTTTCCTTTTTGCTGAAGGATTTCCATGGCATCTGGTTCAAAATCGGGTGCTGCGATGATTTCGAAGAAATGTTCGTTCATTCTTGCAGCGAGCGCGCGGTTTACCGGGCGATTGAGTGCAACGATGCCGCCAAATGCACTGATTGGATCGGCCTGTAGTGCCCAGATGTAGGCATTTTCTAGCGATTCCGCATGTGCACAACCCGCGGGATTTGTGTGCTTGATGATAGCAGCAGCGGGTTGTTCAAATTCCCAGACCAGTTGAAGTGCTGCGTCCAGGTCGACGATGTTGTTGTAGCTGAGCTCTTTGCCGTGGAGTTGTTCCATTCCGCCGAGCGATTGCCCGTCGGCTGCCTGATACAGCGCAGCTTGCTGATGCGGGTTCTCACCGTAGCGAAGCTGTTGATCTTGACGTAGCGCCAGCTCGAATTGATTGGGAAGCTCTCGTTTTGTATTTGCGATACCGGGAATGTCGAGTCGATCGTTTTCTTGTTTGGATTCAAAAAACCGAACGATCGCAGCGTCATAATTGGTCGTATGATGAAACGCTTTGAGGGCGAGTTGCCGACGCAAAGACAGCACGAGCGGGTCGTCATTGGCGTCTTTGAAACTTCTGGACGCTGTTTCCAGTGCAGAATAGACATTGGCAAAATCATCGGGATCGACGACGACCGTGATCGATTGATGGTTTTTCGCGGCAGCGCGCAACATCGTGGGGCCGCCGATATCGATGTTTTCGACGGCGTTTGCCCACGAATTATCGTTCGAAACGGCATTTGAGAATGGGTACAGGTTAACGACGACAACCTGAATATCGGGCAGGCCGAGTTCGGCTAGCTGTTCGCGGTGTGCGGGGTTGTTGCGGTCGGCCAGCAGGGCACCGTGGATTTTGGGGTGGAGTGTTTTGACGCGGCCGTCAAAAAGTTCGTCAACGCCGGTGATCTCGCTTACCGATGTGACGTTTACGCCGCCATCACGCAGATGTTGGGCGGTTCCGCCGGTGGAAATGATTCCAAATCCCAGGCTGACAAGTTGTTTGGCGAAAGCGAGGATGCCGGTTTTATCGGATACACTCAGGAGGGCAAAAAGCTGATGATTCTGAGGCATAAGTAAGCTCAAACAGTCGAGAGAAAAGGCCCGTTACTGCTCGGCCCCCAAATTAATAGGAAACGCCTAGAAAACTAACAGGAAACGGCTAAACACCTAGTCGTCATATTCATCGCGGAGCTTTTCCAGTCCTGTAGATTCAACCTGCCGGATTCGCTCACGGGTGAGGTTAAGCAACTCTCCAACTTCTTCAAGTGTCATTCCGCCACGATCTGCAACATCGAGTGCGCAGGTCTCCGCAAGCTCCCAGACTTCCAGATCTGGAAAGTTGAGTTTGATCGAGCCTGTATGCGGATTTACATCCAGATAGAGGTGATATTTGCACGAAACAAACGGACAGGGACGTTCACCTGTTCGGCAGTCTTCGCGATCTTTTGGACGCAGCGCATCCAGATCTTCAAGGACTGATGCTATCTCAAGACGCTCTTCGTCGGTGAGCTTTTTGAGAGCAATGGTTTTGCTTCGCCGCAGTCCCTTGCGGGCACCGCGCTTGTTGGCGGTTCGTTTTCGCGTTTTCTTTTCGACCATTGGTGGGGACTGCCTGCGTGAGGGGATTTCTAACAGCTCCAAATTACCTTGCACAGTATGGTCGAGAAGTGGATGTTGTCAACCGGAACGCACGCGTGAAAATCAGTAGTTGTTGTGAGCTATGCGTTTCAAATTGCTTTGGAATATGGACTGAGGCTCGAGGGCACCGACGTGCGTTCTCGATGACAATGTGCAAATCGTGCAGCCTGGACGTTGTGTGAGCCCGGTTTTTCGGGATCGTTGCGAATTAAGTTTTTTGTGTAAGTGATTGTTTTTATTGCTGAAGTTTTGTTCGGAAGTGCTGGTAAATATTGTTCAGATACGCGGGTTTGTGTGAAATTCGCTTATTCATTCAATTTAAATGTGTTTATTCAGCAGTTTCGGGGCGTTAAATGCTCTCGACGCTTTCCATGCCTGGCGTTCAATGATTAAATCGCGCCGGCGCGCGTCCAATGTTTTGGAGTTTGCGCGTCATGGCAATAGGATCGCGGCCGACTTCGGTTTCATTTTGCGAGTTTCCCACCACTTGCCTTGCAGACAGCTCATCAAAATGCTGTCCACGCGATATTCAGGACTCGCCGAAGAGTTACATACGAATTGACCTTGGTATATCAGGTCTGATGCTATCGGCTTACGAATCAAAATGGCATTACTGGACGAAATTGAGTTTAGAGTTTACCGCAGTCACATCAAGATCCCACTGATCTTCTTTGTTCCGCTACTCTGTGTCCTCAGTTTGTACGTCCTTGCCTATTTCTATCTAAATTCTGGGTGGTTCGCACACACGCTCAACGACAAGCTGCATGATGTTTTTGGTGGTTATATCGAGGTCGTAAATCTCGATATTGAGCCGTCATTTACGAAAATCCACATCCATCAAGCTAGTCTGTTGACGCCTGAGCGTGAGCCGGTGATCGAGGCACGCTCGATTTATGCGGTCGTGAATCCGTTGCTGTTGCTGCGTGGTCGCGTGCAATTTGACAAAACGTATGCGCGAGGCGCTCGGGTGAGCCTGCAGTTTCGTGAAGACGGAACTTTTAACTTATTTGAAGGGCTGGGGTTTTCCAAGGAAGAGGAACAAGTTGAGCCGGAAGTTAAGGAACCGCGTAATTTTTCGGTCGGGTTTGCGGATATACGGATTATTGAGTCGGAATTTGAGTTCATCCATTCGATTTTCAATATGAAAATACCGGATGTGAATATCCAGAAGGGATCGGTTTTCGTAGAGCCGGCCACGTTGTTGATGGACGTGGAACATCTGTTGGTTCCGAGCGCGGATTTTGAGTTTCATCCACAGATTTTCCGTTTCGATGAACGTCGTGGGGACTGGAATTTTTCGGTGCGCGACTTTGAAGTCACGAACTGGAGCTGGGCGAACGAAGGGTTTTTGGTCGAGCGGATAAAGGCCGATTTGCAAGGGTTTGGCCTGGATGTTAGCGGCCGCATGTCGTTTCCGTCGGGCGGACCGGAAGACCGTACGGTGATGCATTACGACGCAAAGGGTAAGCTGACGGCGGAGTATTGGAGTCCGTTGCTTAGGTATTTCTTGCGCGATAATTTGCATTTCGAAATTCCGGAGATGACGGTCAGTGCGGCGGGAACGCTTGAGGAGATCGACGGCGAAGTTGAGCTTTATTCGAGCGTTTTAGAGGTCGCCGGGCTGTTTTTTGAAGATATTCGCGCACGAATGACGCTGAAAGATCGTTTTTTGGTCATGAAAGAAGGCAGCGCACGGATCCATGGTGGCCGGATGACGTTTCCGTATGCGTATTTCAGTCTTTTGGACACGCGTTATGGCGTGGTTGCGGACTTTGAGAATGTAAATCCTGCCGGCGTTCTGCGCGATTTTAAGGTCGATTTGCCCTGGCTCGAGGGACGTGCACGTGGCGGTTTGACGCTGGTTGGCGAGATTCCGTCGGGGCCAGAGTATCGTGGGGAAGGGGCGTTTCAGCTTAGAAATCATACGGTTGCGCGCTACGCAGATCTGGTGCTGACAAAACCCGTACATCTTGCGCGGGATAGTCGCGAGCTGGTGCCGGTCGCCACGGCTGTGCTCGAAGAGGGCAGCGAGGCGTGGGTCGATCTTTCGCGGGTCGGTGTGCCGCAGGCGAAGATAAAACTTGGCGGAGATCGGGCTGAAATTCGTGATTTTAAGATGAATTATCAGACGATGATGATGGAACGCACGCTCGACGGTAAGGAAGCGCACGTGCGCGCGCGCTTTGCCAATGCGCACGATCTGGCGGAAAGTTACGGTCTGCCGGGTTTGAGTGGCGCGCTGGATGTTGATCTGAAAATGCGTGGCATGATCGGTATGCCGGATCTTGATGCGAAAGCGGTAATCGACGAGCCGGTTTTTACCTGGGACGGCGGTGTGGTCGAAGGTCAGCGCGCGAACCTGGATTTCTCGCTCAAGCATGGCACGCTGAAAATACATGATTTTATTTTTGCATCGGATGCGGGAACTGCGCGCGCGCGTGGCGACATCGGTTTGCTTGCGGTGCCAACCTTTTATACGAAACGGGCCGACGAAGTGCGCTCGATGGTGCCGGAGGTACGGCGTGTAAAACCTGTCGATTTGAAGTTATCGGTCAGCGATGCAGTGCTCGAACCCTGGGGATCGTTATTTGCGCCGCAACTTGAGCTGGCGGGTGTTGCAGATATGGACGCGAGTGTTACCGGAACGCTTTC
>JBEBSM010000307.1:0-4847 GCA_040394315.1 Lujinxingia vulgaris | reverse complement strand
AACCATTCCCGGTGTCGCTTTTGACGTCACCATCCGTGTCGATATCCCGGACGTCTGCGTCCTCCACCGATTCGCTAACATCCGACGTGTCGCGCTGGTGAGGGGCTGCATCTTCGCCACAACTGGCTGCACCCATAAGTGCCACAAGAGCGATCAGGACAAAACGAATATGTTGCGACACCATAAAGTCTCCAAAATATTTAGGACAGCGCGCCAATTTCTCGACAACCTGACGCATGATCAAGCAGCCCAATCATGACGAAATAGCAAGTACAACCAAATAGATACTACTTTCATCGTACAATAAAAACATCCAATACAATCTTATCAGATCCACGAGTTGTGCATCTTGTGACCCTACGCAAATCGACAAAAAACTACTGACCACGATTAACGCGCCCCAGGACAACGCGAGTTCTTTATGGCTGCCAGCCAAACCCAATCTTCATTTCGACCATCAGCCGTCCGGCAAATCGGCGGCCGCTTCACGATCCAGCAGCCACAGCGCTTCGCCGTTTGTGGGTTGGATGCAAACAGCGGGCAGCTCCTCATTGTTGGCGGGATCTTCGATGATGCGGCGCAGGATATCGGCTTTGCCGGAGCCGCTGACCAAAAAAACGACCTGGCGCGCGTGGTTGAGGACTGGCGGTGTCAGGGTGACGCGGGCGAGTCGGGTGTTTGTAGCGGCGACCGGAAGTGCCCAGCGTTGGGAGGTGGTGAGTGTGGAATCGCCTGGAAACAGCGAGGCGGTGTGGCCGTCGGTGCCGATGCCGAGAAGTGCCAGGTCAAGAAATCCGGTGTTTTGTTGGGCAAATTCGCGTAGTTCGGACTCGTAGGCTTGCGCGGCGGCTTCGGGTGAAAGCGTGCCGTCGATGGGGTGAATGTTTTCGGGTGGAATCGGTACGTGATCGAGCAGTGTGAGGCGTGCCATGCGCTGGTTGCTTTTGGGATCGTCGGCGGGTACGCAGCGCTCGTCGCCCCAGAAAATGTGGACGGCGTTCCAGGGGATCTGGTCGCGGTAGGGTTCGCGGCTGAGCAGTTCGTAGGTGCGCGTGGGGGTGTTGCCGCCAGCCAGCGCGACGGCGAATCGCCCGCGGGCATCGACAGCTTGCTGCGCACTTTTTGCAAAAAGGTCGGCGGCGGCGTGGGCCATGGCGTCGGGGTTGTCGAAGATGTCGATCATTACAGTCGTCCTGTGGGTGCGAGCCAGCTCCGGCCGTCGCGGGCGATGAGGGCGTCGGCCGCTGGTGGGCCCCAGGTGCCGGCGGCGTAATTGGGGAAAATCGTGGCCGGGCCATCGTCCCATGCGTTGAGGATGGGGGCCATGATCGACCAGGCTTCTTCGACCTGATCGGCGCGCATGAACAGCGTTGTGTCGCCGCGGATGACGTCGAGGAGCAGCGTTTCATAGGCTTGAGGTGGGCGCGCTTCGAATGCCTCCTTGTAGGAAAAACGCATCTGCACCGGGCTTAAACGCATCTCCAGGCCGGGGCGCTTGGCCTGAAAGCGCACGTCGATTCCGTCGTCGGGCTGGATGTGAAGCTCGATGCGGTTGTGCTCCCAGTTGGCCGTGGCGCTGGAGGGGAACGCCTTGTGAGGGACTTCCGCGAAATGGATCGACACCTCGGAGGCGCGCAGCGGCAGGCTCGTGCCGTCGCGCAAATACTACGGCCAGCCGTGCCAGCGCCAGTTGTAGACGAAGAGTTTGATCGCCGCGTAGGTTTCGGTGGAGGAGTTTTTGGCGACGTCTGGCTCGGCGCGATATGCAGTAACTTTCGTGCCTTGCAGCCAGCCTTCGTTGTATTGACCACGCACTGCAATTTCGGAAACGTCATCCGGGTTGATGCGACGCACGGCGCGCAGCACGTCGATTTTCCGGTTGCGGATCTCGTCCGCATCAAAAGAAACCGGCGGTTCCATAGCGATCAGCGAAAAAATTTGCATGAGGTGGCTTTGAACCATATCACGCAACGCGCCCGCGTTCTCGTAATATCCGCCACGCTTTTCGACACCGACCTGCTCGGCCACCGTGATTTGCACGTGGTCGATATAACGTCGGTCCCAGATGGGCTCGAAAAGCACGTTTGCGAAGCGAAATGCCAGAATATTCTGGACGGTTTCCTTGCCCAGATAATGGTCGATTCGATAAATCTGGGACTCATTAAAAAGTTCGGTGAGCTCCTTGTTGAACGCACGTGCCGACTCCAGATCGTGACCGAACGGCTTCTCCACAACAAGCCTCGCCCGCTCGCGATCCTGAGCGAGCCCGGCTTTTTGCAGACGTTCCGGAATTACGTCGATCATGAACGGCGGCGTGGCGAGGTAGAATATCCGGCATCCCTGTGCATTCCATGCTTTTTCGTGAGTGTTAAGCTGTTTTGAGAGTGTCTGGTAGGTGGCGTCGTCGTAAAAATCACCAGAGATATAGCTGATTTTTGCGGCGAAGGTTTTCCAGATCTCCTCATCGAAGTGCTCGTCTTCGACAAATTTCTCGACGCCTTTGCGCAGGCGCTCGCGATACTCATCATCGCTCATCTCGGTGCGGCCAAGCCCCACGACCCGGAACCGCTCGGGCAGCCATCCATCATGAGCCAATCGGTAGAGCGACGGTACAAGTTTGCGCGAAGTCAGGTCGCCGCTGGCGCCGAAGATCGTCAGGATGGCCGTGTTTTCAGGTTGATACGGTAAATCGCTCATCGCCTGTCCTCCTCGCCACGCGGCCAGTCGGTGTGGAAAGTGCCCTCCCTATCGACGCGTTCATAAGTGTGGGAACCGAAAAAATCGCGCTGCGCCTGAATGAGGTTGGTAGGCATTTTCTCGCTCGCGTAGCTGTCCAGATAGGACAATGACGCCATCAATGCCGGCACGGGAATGGCCAGGCGAGCAGCCAGCGTGACGATGTTCGCCAGGTCCGCGCGATGCTTGCTCACTTTGTCTGCAAACTTTTTGTTGAGCAGCAGATTGGGCAGGTCGGCGCGCTCGCGATAGGCGTCGCGGATGTCCTCCAGAAGCCTCGCGCGGATGATGCAACCACCGCGCCAGATGGCCGAAATATCTTCGAGTTTGAGCTGGTAATCCATCGCCTCCGATGCTGCCGAAAGTAGCGCCATTCCCTGGGTGTAGGTCAGGATCATCGACGCATAAACGGCATTGTGCACCTGCTCGATGTAGGCGTTACGATCGCCATTATGACTGGTGCTTTCTACTGGGGATCGTTCTGGTGCAAGCTGACGCGCAAGCTGGTTGCGCTGGTTTTTAGCACCCGACAAGTTTCGCTGGACCACCGCCATATCGATGGTGGGTACAGGAACTCCAAGCTGCATCGCGTGTTGCGAAGTCCACATGCCGATGCCTTTTTGAGCGGCGACATCCAGAATTTGGTCGATCAAACAGCCATTCTCTTTTGGATCGCGCTGAGCGAAAATCCGAGCCGTGATTTTCATCAGGTAGCTCTCCAGCTCTCCTTGATTCCATCGCTCATAAATCTCGTGCAGCTCGTCGTTTCCAAACCCAAGCCCGCGCGCAAGCACATCATAACTCTCGGCAATGATTTCCATCAGGCCGTACTCAATGCCGTTGTGTACCATCTTGACATAATGGCCGGCCGCCCCCGGCCCCATATAGGCGACGCACGGCTCGTCATGGACGCGCGCCGCGACCGATTCCAGCACCGGCCGCACGCGCTCATAAGCCTTTCGCGAACCGCCGGGCATAATGCTCGGCCCATGACGCGCGCCAAACTCGCCGCCGGAAACGCCCACGCCCAAAAAGGCGATGCCCTGGTCTGTGAGTTCCTTAAAGCGGCGGTCGGTGTCAGTAAAATGTGAATTCCCGCCGTCGATGATCAGGTCGCCCTTATCCAGGTGTTCCATGAGTTCTTTGATGACCGCGTCGACCGGCGCGCCTGCAGGCACGAGCAGCATCACCGCGCGCGGCTTGCGCAACTTTTTGATAAATTCGACGACGCTCTCGGCCCCGCTGATATCGTGATCTTTGGCCTCCTCGCGCAACGCTTCTACCTTGCTCGTATTGCGGTCATAACCCACGACGGAATAGCCGTGATCCGCCATATTGAGCAGGAGGTTTCGCCCCATCGTGCCAAGACCGATCATTCCTAACTCATAACCTTCTTGTTTCATGTCGCGTCCTTTTCCTGAGCAATATGAGTGGGTTAGTGCTTCGGCCTATACGCCGCGATCATCTGCTCAAGCGTCTTGAGTCCGCCCGCGACGTCCGCTCCCAAATGCACGCGAATGGCGCGCCGGCCGTGTTTGTGCAGCGCCTCCAAATCTCCCTGGGCCTGGGCTTTTCGCAGCGTGCCGAAGGTGTACCACTTGCCCGGAACCTGCGCGTCGACGTCGGCATCGCACGTGATCTGCAAATATAGACCGGTGTTCGGGCCACCCTTGTGAAGCTGGCCGGTGGAGTGCAAAAAACGTGGTCCGTACCCGACGGTTGTCGCCAGTTGCAGGGTGTCGCGCACACTACTTCGCATCGATTGCAACCGTCTGGTGTAGCGCTCGTCCTCGCTCAAATAAGCCATCAATGCGAAGTAGTCGCCGTCGCTGACCTCTCCGAAAAATGTATCGAGTGCCGCGGTGCCGGAGGAAGCTTTCGTTGGAAGGTAAAAGTCCAGACCACCCTCGCTAAACGTGGGTTTTCCTTCCTCCAAATGACCACGATTTTTCGCCTCATCAAGAATACGATTCGTGTTGTCCTTGCTCTCCTGAACGTTCGGCTGATCGAAGGGATTGATCCCCAGCACGCGCCCGGCGGTGGCGACGGCGAGTTCCCAACGCAGGAATTCCTGGCCCAGATCCAGCGCGTCACTCAATACGATTTCGGCG
>JBEBSM010000306.1:0-4923 GCA_040394315.1 Lujinxingia vulgaris | reverse complement strand
GGGTGGCGTGACGCCGATTGTGACGGACAGGGTTGGTGAAAGTGTCCGGGAGCGGTTGAAGGCGGATGGTCGCATTGAGCTTCTGGGAACGTATGCAGATATTTTGCGCAAGCTGGAGGGCGGTGGGCAGCACGCGAGTGCGTCGATTGCGGAAGCGGAGCGGCTATATACCTCGGGTATTGGCTTGCTGACGGCGGGTGAAAACCAGCGTGCGGCGGAGACGTTTCAGCGTGCGGTGGATATGATGGTGCAAAATATTGGCGATTTGCACAATTTTGAAGTGCTGTCGGATGCGATGGTGAATCTGTCGCTGGCTTATTTTCTGGCCGGTTTCGATCTGGATTCGCGCAAGTACATGCAAAAGTTTGTGCAGATGAAGCCGGATGCGAAACTGGATGCTGAGAAGTTTCCGGCAGAGTTGATAACGGTTGCGAATGATGAGCGCGACAAGGTGAAGAAGGCCGGGCCGGGTAAGATCGTGGTCAAGGCGAACATCGAAGGTGCGATGGTTTTTGTGAACGGTGCGCTCAAGGGCGAAGTTCCGATGACGATCGAGGATGTTGGTTTTGGGACGCATTATCTGGTGGTTCGCAATAGTAAGGGTGCGTATGCCGAGGAAATTCGTGTGCGTGGCCGTGGTAAAGAACAGGTTGTTGAAGCGAGTTTGAATGCTGAGCCGGCCGGTGGTGCTGCGGTTGCGGGAGCGGATGGTTTGCCGTCGTTTTATACCGATATGCGGGAGACGATTCGCGACGGTGAGTTTGGTGACGATTTGCAGCCTTATATGCGTGAGCTTGTAGCGCGTACGGGTGCTCAATACGTGACGTGGATGGTGGCTGTGCGTGATGGTTCGGCGTATGTCGTCGCTCCGTTTGTGTATCGTGCGGCCGATGATCGTTTTGTGCAGGTTGAGAGCACGCGGTTTAATATCGAGTTGTCGAATCTGCGGGTTGGGGTGAATCGCTTGAACGATCTGATTATTACGGCGATTGAAAAGATGCCGGAAGATCAGGTGTTTAGTTCGGTGAACCTGGTTCCGGTGAAGGCTGCTCCGGTTGCGACAGCGTCTGTGGCGACTACACCTGTTGCGGATGGGGCTGTAACTGTGCCAGCCGCCGGGGCAGTAACGGGGACGGTGGCTACGACGCAGCCATCGGTGGTTCCGCCGCCGATTATTCGTGAACAGGATGAATCCAATACGTGGAAATACGTGGGTTGGACGGGTGCTGCAGTTTTGGTGGGTGGTGCCATCGCGGGTGGTATCTACATGCTGGCTACGATGAATGATGATCCGTCCGGACCGGTCGGCTTTGAGGCTGAGGTGTCCTGGTGAACAATGTAATGAGAAAATCAGTGAGTAATTGGAAGCAATATCGTCGGGCCGGGCTGTTGTTGGGCGCCGGGTTGATGTTGAGTTCGTTGGTGGCTTGTGGACCGGATGAAAGTGGTCCGGGATCGTCGCTGAAAATCGACGTGTATGGCTATGGCCCGAGCGAGAACGGAGATTCGTTCGTGCAGGGAATGCCCTCGTTTTTGTCGGCGAATACGGTTCGTATCAAGATTACGCAGCCGCGTGACGGTCGTGTTTTGGCGACGGAGTCGTTTCTGGCGGGCGATCATAAGGGGAAGTTGCCCGAGATTAGCTTTGGCGAGAATCTGCGTGTTGATCTGGAAGTTTTGGATACGAATCTGACGGTGGTTGCGTCGGGATCGACGCCTGTTTTTACCTTTGATCAGAATACGCGTCGTCAAGACTTCCGCATGATGGTTGCTCCTGCACACAAATCCTCGCCGGTGGGCTCGCTGGTTGCGGACCGTGAGACGGGACTCAATAAGCTGGTGCAGAGTCGTCTGGATTATTCGGGCGCTGCGAAAGAAGGCGATCGAAACTGGCTGGGTCGTGTGGGTCATGGCATGGCGATGACGAGCAATGGTCAGATTTTGATCGTGGGCGGTGGCGATGCGTCGGGTGCTTTGAAGCCTGCGACGCAGCCGACGTTTCATCATGTGTACGCGGATATTCAGTTATTTGATCCGGTAACGGGTTATTTTACCGATCTTTCGTATGACGACGAAGCGCGCGCGTTGCAGAACACGGGTGTGGACAGACTTCGGGTGGGTCGTGCGTTTCATACGGTGACAGCGCTCGGCAAGGATCGTTTCCTGGTGGCGGGCGGCTATACGATGCGTGGCTCAGAGCTGCGTGCCGTAAATTCGCTCGAGATCATCGATCTGCGCTCGCCGGTTGGGATGCGGATTCAGGAGCTTCCAAATGGTGTGCAGTTGAGCGAGCCGCGTGCGTTTCATACGGCGACGTATCGTAGCAGCGATGGTGCGGTGGTGATTGCCGGCGGTAGCGGACATGATGGTACGGCCGATGTTTTGGATACGGTTGATGTGATTGATGCGACCAACGGACGCATGGAGTCGATCAAGATGAAGAGCGCACGCGTGGATCACGCAGCGGTTCTGGCGCCGGATGGTCATGCAGTCTGGTTGATCGGTGGTCGTGACAAGAATAGTGTTTTGTCGTCGACGGAGATGGTCAAAACGGACGAAGCGATGGGTGTCACGGTGAGTGAGGCTGGTCCGAAACTGCTTACGGCGCGTTTTGGCGCTTCGGCAGTGCGTTTGTCGGGCAGCGGCGGCAATCTGGTGGCGGTGATCGGTGGTTTTTCGAGCACAGCTGGCAATGCACTGGGTGATTTTGAAGTCGGCGGGTTTTTCCGTGAGGATTTTGTTACGGATTCGCTCTGGACGTTGAAAACACCGCGCGGTGGAATGCAGGCAATCGAGTTGCCGCAGACGAATGACATCGTGTTGCTGGGTGGCATGTCGAATGGCCAGCTCGTGCCGACGTCAGAGCGGCTGCGCTACCGGGGGCTGGAAGATCCGATTCCGTTGGCTGCCGAGGTCCAGGGCGGTCTGCAACAGCCGCGTCATGGTTTTGGAGCGCAGCTGGCAAGCAATGGCTTTGTTTTTGTGATGGGCGGGTTTGCGCCGGCGGAGAATATCGCGCTGGATAATGCGGAGTATTTCAACGCATGGGATCCGGTGAAGAACAAAGGTAAATAAGTGGTGAAAAGCAGGTGATGTAAGGCAAGCGAAGTTGACGAAGGGTGCGAAGCCTGTTAGTTCACCGTCTGCTGTTACGTAAGGTTTTTTAAACCTGCTTACTTGATTCATGTTGATTTAACGAAATTATAAACGGAGATAAGATCATGGCAGAACAAAATACGGTTGAAGGCGAAGAGACCAAAGCTAGCGAAAAGATCATGTGCTTTGTTTCGAAGAAAATGGTCTCGATCGAAGATACGGTCGAAATTGAATACCAGGGACACAAGCGTGTTCACGTTCTTCCTCAGTACATCAAGTACGAGCAAGAGTAAGAAGTAGACACTGGAAAGTTCAGTGAAATAAGGCCCGTCATCCGAAAGGATGGCGGGCTTTTTTGCGTTTTGGGATTTCATCCCACCGTTTTGTTGGGGTTATGGGATCTCATCCCACCGGTATTGCGGGGGGATTGGGTGGGAAATGAGAGCGGTATGGGCAGGGAGTGGGACTTCATCCCACCGGTCGGACATTTTTGTACGGCTGATAATTTATTTGTGACGGGTTTGCATGTTGTGTGTTTGTGTAAGTGTATGAAGTTAAAGGGTTAATGTGGGGTGGTGTGATGGTGGGCAAAAAATGTCGTGGAGATTGACGTAAAATGCGGTTGTGCGGCGCCAATACTTTCTTGACGTGGATAGGGCACCCCCCTATAGTGGCCGCGGTGGGATGAATTCCCATTGAGTGGCATGAAGTGGTTGTATGGGTAAAGAATCAGGCTTTTGCCAAGGATGGTAAAGCTGTTGCGAAGAGAGTTTCGATTTCATGGATGAGTCTTTGATGCTGTTTTGATGGATCCAGGGAATTCACGTCATGTTTCGAGGGCAATACGAGCACACGATTGATACGAAAGGGCGCATCAGCGTTCCTGCAAAGTATCGTGAAGTGCTCGGCGAAATGAGTGGAGCCTCGGAAACGGAGAAATCGGTTGATCGGATCATACTGACTCGTACTTTTCAGCAATGTTTGGTGGTTTATCCGTACGATAAGTGGCTTGGTTTTGAAGACAAGATTCGGCAGCTGCCGCAATTTAATCCGCACGTACAGCAGTTAAAGCGCGTTTACATTGCGGGAGCTATCGAGTGTTCAATCGACAGCCACGGGCGGTTGTTGGTTCCTCAGGCGATGCGAGATTTCGCAGGTCTGGATCGTGAATGTATCTGGGTAGGACAGTTGGATACATGCGAGTTGTGGGCCGGTGATCGTTGGAGTGGGGCGATTGAAGAGGCGATGGCAGATCCTAAGGCATTGGCGGAAGCGATGTCGGATTTGGGTCTGTAAGGTTTATAGATTTACGCATGGATGGGTTCGCCGCTCTCAGTTAAAGGGTGATGCGAAGACTCAAGGATGAGTCAACGAGAGTTCTTCAAGGATGAAGAGTTGCAAACTGGCCAGTGATGGTCGGGGCGCAAAAGCCCACGGATGGGCTCTGTTTCTCTTTAAGAAGTACGGTTCTCGGCGCATCAGTTTTTGGTAAGGGCAATCGTTTGATTGACGCGTGTAGCGGTCGTTTTAAGCGGCGGTGAGCAGGCTGAATTGTGCGTAAAAAACAGTTGTGACAATAAAGTCATACGTATCGGTTGGAGTTGTTGTGTCGTCTAGTTCTTTACCCTTCGCGAGCGAATATCACGTGCCAGTTTTGGTGCGTGAAGTACTTGAGCAGCTTGCGGTTGTGCCGGGCGGTCGTTATGTCGACGGTACTCTGGGTGGTGGCGGCCATACGGCGGCGATTTTAGAAGCGAGTGGTCCGAACGGTCGTGTATTGTCGATCGACAGGGATCCGGAAGCGATAGCTGCGGCGAAAGCGCGACT
>JBEBSM010000305.1:0-4924 GCA_040394315.1 Lujinxingia vulgaris | reverse complement strand
AAATCGTTCAGTCCCCACCCCTGGCGAGCGATGAGGATACTGAGGAAGATCGCACCGACGCCCCAGTTTGTGGCGATAAATCGTTTGAAAGCATCGACAACCGTCAATGCATCGCCATCTTCCCGCAACGTCCGAATCCTCAACAACCACTGCCCAACCGTGCTCCCTCGCCAGGCCAACGCGCCGACAAAGTACAGCGGATAAGCGGCAATTGGAGCGCCCTTCCAGATGATTGCCGTCAACAAAATCACCACAATATCGATGTTATAAGCCATCGTCCGCACAAGAATCCCCGCATCCACATGCTTGCGCGGACGCGCCGCCTCGAGCGCATCGATCAACGCATCATAATCCACAAACCTGTCATCCGGAGATTTTGCCAAAAGCCGCGCAATAATCGCCGCCAACGCCGGCGAAATATCAAGCCCAAGCTCTTCGATCCGCGGCGCAGGCTCCGTAATATGCTTGAGCAACAACGCCATCGCCGTCGGCGCCGAAAAAACAGGACGGTTCGACAACAGATGAAAAAACGTCGCCCCCAACGCGTACATATCCGCCCGGTGATCCAGATCTTGCCCGCGCGCCTGCTCCGGCGCGCTATACATCGGCGTACCCAAAAACGCGCCTTCCTGCGTCAACGCCCCGTCTTCCTTCGCAATCGGCCTGGCCAACCCAAAATCCGCAACCTTGACCTGCCCTTCCGGCGTCAACAACAGGTTCCCCGGCTTCAGATCGCGGTGAATCAACCCCCGCTCACACGCTTGCCGCAGCGCCTTCGAAACGTCGATCATATATTCAATCGCCACCGGCCACGCCAACGCCTTGTCTCCATCAAGAAGCGCATCCAGCGAATGTCCCTCCACCAACTCCATCGCAAAAAAGTGCCGCCCGTCCTGCTCTCCAATAAAATAAATCGGCACCACATTCGGATGACTCAACCGCGCCTGCGCCCGCGCCTCGCGCCGAAACCGCTCCACCAAAACCGGCTTATTAAAATCCTCCGGCAACACCTTCAACGCTACGATCCGATCAAGCGCCACGTCCCGCGCCCGATAAACCGTGCCCATTCCGCCGCCGCCCACCAGCCCCAACACCTCAAAATGCGCCAGATGCTTTCGAATCAACGCATCCGCATCATCCCGCACAAAACGCTCAATCTGCGTATCCCCAAGCGGTGTCGTCTGATCAAAAACAGGTGTTTCCAGCAAGGTATCCACCAACCCCGCTCCCCCAGAACCCGCTGCATTTTCCACACCAAACTCGCCAGCCATTCAAGCTCCAAGAAAACAAACACCACTCGCCAAAAAACTCAGCGTCACATGATGCGAGTTTTGTTAACAAACACGCCCCCAACTGTCGAGCACCTCCCCCTCTCTATCCTTTTTCTTTAGCGGGCATGACACCACTTTCAGCGTCCTGTTTTAGCGCAGCCGAAAGTAGTGAAGTCCAGGAAGAAACTCAGTGCCTACTGAGCCAGTCGCTCAAAGTCGCCGGCAACCCAGGCGCTATACATTTCAAAAGCCGTATAGCCCGCGTCGTTCACCACGACATAGTCACCAAAATCCCAGTCGACGATCACCTCATTCGCCGCGGAGATTCCGTGCAGCGCTTCGAATGCATCTGCGATTCCGTTCTTATTGGCATCCGGATAGGGCGGATTATCTGCGACAGGCGGGTGGACCCAATTGGCTTCGGGCGTCCGCGGGTTCGTTCCGTTCGCAATCGCGGTCAGATAATGATCGTCCACGCTATCCAATCCAATGACCGGATTCCCGTTGACGTCCGTCGTTCGATTCGCGCCCACTTCTTTGGCAAGCACGTTTCGCTCGTAGGCCTCCTAGGCGGAGCTTGGCTGATAGCCAACTTCGCTGTCGATGGGGAGCGGAGTCGACCGAAAGAGCTCGGGGGGCACAGGGTCCACGCTCTGGAACAAGGTCCACAACTGTTGATTGTCGGCGTCGGGATCCGTGAGAACGCCGGGCATGATGTTGCCGGCCGTGTAAATGGACGGTGGATAGGGGCGACTGGCCCGCAGGTCCTGGTATTTGTTGTACCTGTTGGCTGGCACGGCCGTGTTTGCGGGCCCCATCTTGTAATAATTATAAGCCACGTCGACGGTCGGTGCACCGACCAGGTTGGTCAGGCGAGACTCCCAGTCATAGGTAATATTGTTGAAAATACGACCATACATCTTGGTGTCGCCCGCAAAATTGGGCGTTCTGTGGGTGACGCCTACGTAGACGTTGTTGTGCCAGGAGACGATCCCTTCGGCGCCGCCGCTTGAGTCGGTGTAGCCTATCAGCGTTCCAGTGTTGTGGCCTTTTCGCGTTTGGCCGATGATATTGTTCTGCGCAATGATTGCCGGGTATGGGCGGTTACGCGTCGTCCCAACCGAGAACGTTTCATCTCCCGCCCAGGCGACGGATGTATGGTCCACACAAAATGTGTCGGCCCTATAAAACAGCAACGCGTCGTCAACGGCCAACTCGGCTGCTCGACCATAACGCAGCCGGAGAAACCGTAATATCACGTTGCTGGCTCTCAAAATTACAAGTTTATTATTCGTAAGTGAGAGCCCTCCTTCCGGGGCGAGGTGACCGTGGTAGGTGAAGTTACCGAATGTAGAGCCGTCGAGGTTTATGCCGCTGCTCAGCTCAACAACGCCCGAGACTCTTGGGATGATATGTCTGGGTTCTGCCAACAGCAACGCACCGCGCACGGTACCTTCGTAGTGCGCCTCGACGCCGGGCGATGCGGGGATAAGCGTCGCCTCCTCCGCGTCAGACAATGACGTAATAAAAAACTTCACACCGTCGGCACCGCCTCCCTTGATGGTCGCAGCCCCCTCGCCCCACAGGTCGGGAAAACCCTTTTTCACAGCCAGCGTTACGATGGTTCGAGTATCGCGAACGTCTTCAATCGCGTCGGTATCACTAATTACGGAAGCGTCGGCGGCGGTGCCATCCGCATCGGCGGCGGTGCCATCCGCGTCGGCGACCGAGCCATCCGCATCGGCGACCGGGCCAGCCGCATCGGCGATGGTGCCACCTGTATCGTTATAACTGACCTCGGATGGATCGTCTTTGCAGCCTGCCAGCGACACCAAAAGTAACAATACTGCGATGGAACGCATAGATATCCTTTTTATATGTTGACCTGATTTTATCGACAGCAAGCTCTTATTTTTTTTATATTTTCACAGTGCAGTCCATACTTCAAGCACCCGGCAGACCCATACGGGACGGGCCAAATATGCGCATCGCCCTCTCCCGAATCCTCCCCCAAAAAACGGAATTACCATCCCCCTACTCCCCACCATCTCCATCACCTCAAAACGGCGTTTGATAACCTAAAGTCATCCCAAGCACCCCATAACAGAACGGACAATCGTCATTCGCCGGGTCACTTCTCGTCACAGCCCCACGCCCCCCGGATACGCACCATACATCCCGAGCATTCCGCTCACGCGCAACCAACTACCGCCATCTTCTCGCAATGGTTTTTGCAACGGTTCCTCCGCGACGACCGATGCCGACATCAACATCAACATCAACCCCAAAAGCCATCCAAAATTCACTGCACGCATCATGTACTCCCTCGCACACCATTCACCACCTTCCACTCATCCGTTTCAACGCTTTACCCCTATACCCCCATACATTCTCAACGCTCCACACAACTCCTTGACAACCACAAAATTTAACAAGTATTTAATTCGGCACACGTACAGAACAAACTCTCGTTTGTAAAAATAACCCGGCTCGTTTTTCGCAGTACCAAAACGTGCAAAATCACACGCCAAATCCTTCAACAAAACCGCTACCCGCACCCGAGACGAGCATGTTGTCACCCAAAAAACTCCTCACCTACGCCTTCGCTACATCGCTCCTGCTCGCAAACCTCACCGCCTGCGGTGCCCCCGAAGAAGGTGAGAATATCTCGCCGAGCAGCGTCACTGCGAAAGACCTCGAAGGCTACTGGTACAACGAGGAAACCCAGACCCTGCTCGCTTTTCAGACCGCCAAAGACGCCTACTGGGACACCTTCACCTGGTTCAACGAAGTCTACGAAAAGCCCATCTCTACCGCATGGTATCTACACGCACTCCCATCCGGCGGCGGCGGCACGCCCGACGTCCGACAGGCCTCCACATGGTCCGTCTCCAACGGCAAAATCAACCAGACCGTCCTCGCTGAAGCCAACATTTTCTACGGCGACAAAGGCACCCAATACAGCACCGAAATCAAGAGCTTCCGCAACCAGCACTCCATGACACTCGAATCCGGCAAGACCTTCACCTACGGCGAAACCTGCGCCGACCACGTCGCACCCGGCCGCTTTTCATTCCGCGGCACCGTGGACTACGGCAGCGAAGGCAACCAGACCTGTTCCGGCACCTATTTCGTCGGCTACGCAGCCCTTGGCGTCGATCCAAAAGGCGGCGTCCACTCAGTTACCACCGTGGCCGACAACAACTTCAGCCTCCGCGGCACCAGCAACCCTCCCTGCGCCCCGCTCGCCAGCAGTTGGGACGGCGGCTGCGACGCACGCCGCTGGCCCACCGAATACTCCGACGCCCAGGCGCTCACCGTCGATCCCGACACCATGACCGTCCACTCCATCCACTCGGTCGACGTCGACGGCGAACCCGCAAAAGTCATCTACCGCATCCGCACCATCGGCGACGGCAAAGACGTCGAACCATTCACCGTCATCGACCCGCTTCCAGGATCCAAACAAGTCAAAATGCTCGTCCACGCACGCGGCGAAACCGGCACGGTCGTCATCGACAACAAAATCTTCCGCCGCAACGGACGCACCTTCACCGAAGTCACCCCCCCCCCCCCCACCCCACCCCCACCCCGAAGCCACGGCGGAGGCCCCCCCGGCCCCCCCGGCCGCCACAACACCCAAGAGCGCAAAA
>JBEBSM010000304.1:0-4952 GCA_040394315.1 Lujinxingia vulgaris | reverse complement strand
ATATCAAGCGTCGCTTCGGCACCGCTGACGAAGAAATGGCCGCCGGCGAGTAATTTTCGCTGAGTCAGGCAAATAAAAACCGCGTCTGCTTTCAAGCAGACGCGGTTTTCTATTTCTTGCAGACTTTGAATCGACCGTTCTCCGAAAGCGAAACACGATGCTGCCGTGAGTTCCTGGCAAATTACATGTCCCAGATCTCATCAAACATTTCGATGTCATCGACCTCATCGATCTCGATAATTCCTGCATCATCCAGGAATTCTTCAATCGGCGACATCACTTCAATCTCTGGGAGATCCGCAATATATTGCTTAAAATCTAACTTTTCCAACAGCCTCAAAATCTCCTTTGCACCTGAAAACCGCGATTCCGGATCTTTTTGCAACATCCGATTCACAATCGCACGCAATTCCGGCGCAACCGACAAGCCAACCGGCAACGAAAAGCTATCGTCCGCTATCTGCTCCACGATAATCTGCAGTTTGTCGCTGGCCTCAATCGCTTTTCTACCGACCAACATCTCATACGCCACCAGCCCCAGGCTATAAAGATCGCTACGCGGATGCGGCTCTCGATCATTACGAATTTGCTCAGGCGACATATACCGCGGTGTGCCAACAATCACCCCGTCCGTCGTCCAATCCGGCGTTGCCTCGCTCAATGCATTTTGAATGACTTTCGCAATCCCAAAATCCAGCAACTTCACCTGATCTCGCTCGCCCAGATAGTCGTAGATCATGATGTTTGCGGGCTTTAAATCACGGTGCAAAATGCCCAGGACATGCGCCTCATGCAGGCTGGTCAGCAATTGCTTAAGAATCTTCACGACACGTCGCTGATCGAGCGCACCAACTTTTCGCAGCAGTTCGGCCAGTGAATACCCGTCGATATACTCCAACACCATGTACAAAAGTCCGTCGTCCGTACACCCGGCGTCAAACATCGTAATCGTGTAGGGACTGCGCAGCCGGCAAACCAGACGCGCCTCTTGCTGAAACCTTCCGGCCAGACGATTCAGATAGTCCGTGCGACAGAGATGATCCAGCGATTCATCGACAACAGGCCGCAAGATTTTAAGCGCCACGTCACGCGCAAGATCTGTCTGAATCGCGTGATAAATGCGCGAAAACCCACCACATCCCAACTGACATTGGACGTGATATCGATCGACAAACATTTCCCCCGGCTCTGGAAAACTCGCTTCCATTTGAACCAAATTGATTAATAAAGGGTTAATAAAAGGTAATAGCTCAAAAGTTGCGGTCAGCAACCGTTCTCTATCCTCAACTTTTTTCCGCCATGCACAGAAATTATTGCAATACCCTACACTTATCGACGTCGAACTGCACGCAGCACACTAAGGTTTTTCACAACATTTTTCATAATCTTTAATTTTTCTCGTCGCACGTCGATAATTCAGAGAATTTTCGCTCGATCTTTGATGTTTGCCTTGCTACGTGCTCCTCTTAACTTATTAAGGTATGGGAATGCGTCGCCCCGCGCGATCGATCCATGACAGCGTTTTGCTTTTGGAGTGTTATGAGCAACAATAATCAAGAACTCAACGACGATGAATCCGAGGCGCTACGCCGCGAATTAGAAGCCCGCGCAAGCAAGTCGCCCGCTGACCAGGCTGCCGCCGAGCACGACGAGTCGGACGAAGATCTCGAAGCCTATCTACAATCACTCGAGGCCGACGACGAACCCGTCAGCGCTGCCAGGCCTGTTCAATCGGCCGCGCCCGTTAGCGATCCCTTCGCCGATCAATTCGCCGAACTCGAAGCTGCCTACGGCCACGAGATCGTCTTGCCCGAGCCGGAGCCTATCAAACCTTCGCGACAGGAACTGAAAGCTGCCAAAAAACAGGCCGCAGAAGACGCCAAGCGACAGGCTGCCGAGAAAAAAGCCGCCGACAAACAGGCCGCAGCCGATGCAGTCCAGGCCGAAAAAGACGCCAAACAAGCTGAAAAAGATGCCCTCCTCGCCGCAAAGCAGGCCAAAAAAGCCGAAAAGGCCGCGCAACAACGCCCGATAGCGCTTCGCATCCTTATCTGGACGTTATTAGGACTGCCCGTATTTGCCCTCTGGTGGCTCGTCGGCTCGTTTTTAGCCCAGTGGATTTCGGCAGCCTGGCTCATCGCCCTGGTCACGACCGCCTTCGCCTTTGGACTACCCGGATTGCTTGTCCACTTCGTAAAACGCGGCCGCTACATCTACTGGCTCAGCGGCGCATCGTTGCTGCTCACCGTCTTGCTCGTCGCGCCAATGCCCCCGACTGCGTCCAAAAACCTTGCCGAATACGGCCACTGGCCAGCTTCGACCATTGCCGAAGTCTCCGGCCTGGCCGCAGATCACGCGCTCGTAAGCCTCAACAACAGCGTTGCACACTTCACCGCCGGACTTATCGATCCGGCCGGACGCGAACAACCCGGACACCGCCTCGGAACCGAGACGCCCCTAAGCGGTGAACCCGCAGAAGCCGTCCCCTCCCCACCCGTCCCTCAGCAGCTCGATACAAACGCGCCTGCCGCTGAAAAACCAGACCAGGCACAGCCCGAAAACCCCACGCAACGCCCGGAAGCCGTTGTGCCCGCCCCCCAAAGACCGGAGCGAGCACAACCCGAAATCCCTACGCGAAACCCGGCCGAATAGCGTTCCGTTAACGAACCCTAAAAAAGTTCATCAAACGACGTAATGACCGAAAAATCGTGCGACGCAGGCAATTCCTTATTGCCAGCCCGCACGATTATTTTTGCCTGCAATCCAGCCTCGCGCGCCGCAACGGCTTCCTCATAAATATCGGTCACAAACACCACCCGCTCCGGCGCATGCCCGATACCGGCCGCAATATCTCGATAGCTCTGCGCCTCACGCTTTGGCCCGGTCGTCGTATCGAAATATCCCGACAAAAAGCTCTTCAGACTGCCAAAACCCGTGTAGGCAAACAACAGCTTTTGCGCCGCAACACTACCCGACGAATAGATATAGACAGGCACCTGATCTTCGCGCCAATCCTTAAATGCCCGCGGAACGTCCTCATACACAATCGCCTCAAGCTCACCGTGTACGTAACCATTCAGCCAGATCTGCCCCTGCAAATCCTTCAGGCCCGTTGCCTTGCGGTCCGCATCCATCTGCCACAACACACTCTCGACCACCGATTGCTGAGATTCAACGTCAACCGCCCGCGCGCCCTCAACGCCGGCTGCGACATCCGCCGCAACATCGCGCGCAATCTGCGCTACGGCCGCCTGAACCGCCTCGTCCTCCCAGTTTTTCGCCAGAAATTCCGCAACATGCGCGCGCGCAAACGGAAACAACACCTCATACACAAAGCTCACCGGCGTCGTCGTTCCTTCGATATCCAAAACCACCGCCGAATATCCAACGCCCGTTTCATTTCGATTCATCAACTGCCAACCTCTTTCAGACACTGCTACAAAAATTAAAGGAATCAATACTGCATGCGTTTACATTATAACACATGCCTGGTGCTCAGGACGTGATGCAACCGGCTACACACACGTGCGACGGCGCGATTCAAAAGATCGCTCACTCAGGCTCACTATCGCAACCTGAATTACACGTCCGTTCCACCGTGATTGCTGCACCGCACAAATCTTCGCCGGCAGCCGACGCATCTTTTATCCGACCTTTTAACGTTCCGTACGCACGGCGATCGTTTCGCGCATTCGCGTCACAGGCATGCGCACGAAGCTCCACGTCATTACTCGCAAGCGCATGTCCGCCGTACGCATAACAACCCGTGCCAAAAATCAATGGCATAGCGACTGCGCACAACATCATTGCTCGTATCAAAATACGGGCTGGCATACGATATCCTGCATGGATATCATGTCGTTCAAAACCAGCTCGTTGCAGTTTTGAAACCTCTGTATCTGTAGCTAAGGAGTTCATATGTCTCACGTTTTCGGTTATTTGTGCAGCGACGATTCGCTCACCCATGTTGTCATGACCGAGTTCAAGGGTCAACTAACGCCGATCCCTGCCGAAGACCGCGCAAGCCTCGGAATTGGCTGGCTACAGCAAGGCCGCACCCTCGTCCGAAAGCACCCCGCGCGCCCCGACAGCACCGCCGATCTGATTGATCTCCTGGCCGATATCCCCACGCGCGCAATGGTCGCGCACATCCAACACGCTCGTAGCGGAAACCTTCAGGCCGCAGATCTCCAGCCCTTTCGCTACCGAAACTGGGTCTACGCACAACACGGCGGTCCTGCCGGAGATCCCACACGCACCCAGCAATTTATCGACGCGCTGACTTCAGAAATGCCCGATCATCTCCGCCGCAATCTCCAGGGCCAGACCTCACCCGACGTCTTTTTCCACACGCTGCTCACGAAACTCACCGAAAACGACGCTTTCACCGCGATTTTACCGCCCGCACAACACGCCAGAGTGCTTGCCAAAACCATCCATTCGCTTCAACAACACGCCCTGGCTGCCGGCCTTGACCCACTCGATTCACTACTCAATGTCGTCGTCACCGAACGCCAACTTGTCGCCACGCGCGTCGGTCCACCGCTCTACTACCGCATTTTCGAGGGCATTCAGGAGCCCGGCGAAAAACCGCTTTTCGCCGGCCACCGTACCCGGCCCCTTGAGCATCCGCAGTTTCGCGCCGTCATCGTCGCCAACCACATCACCGCCAACGACGATTGGACCGAAATCCCCGACCAACACGTTATGTGGGTCGAGCCAGGCTGGCAGGTAAAAACCGCCCCCATCCAAGAACTAGCCGCCCAATAACCGATCCCACACATCCAAATCCGCACAAACACAGGCTCGGCTCCCGTCTCAGAGACTGTCTATTAGTCAAAACTGTTTAACCAGCTGATCGACGTCTTAATACTAGTCAGCTCCTGTCCCTGAGAGAGAATCCAGACCACAAAAGACCCCGGCGTGCTTGCCACGCCGGTGAATCAGTTTGG
>JBEBSM010000303.1:0-4957 GCA_040394315.1 Lujinxingia vulgaris | reverse complement strand
GTCTGGCCCGCCCTCATCGAGCTCGTTGGGTGAGCCACCGGCGCCCACACATTTTTGCTCCCTCGTGGCGCGCGTTGAGTCGCTGATTTCGTTGCCAAGCAAGACGTCCTTGAACTGATTCATCCCCGCGTTTGTGAACAACAAAGTAGCGTCCCCCTGAGGAACGACCGGAGAAGAGGACACGACACGGTGGTCGAGCGACTCGAAGAACTTCAGGAAACTATCGCGGATCTGACTTGGATTCATGAGTATTCTTAGGCGAAAGACGGGTTTTGATGATTGGTAGGATAATAAACAGCATTTATTCAGTAATTTTGAGGTCACGACTCGACCGCCGGACGGTGTAACACGGGGCGGAATGGCTTTCAACACGCAGCATTGTTTGAAGTTTTCTTGACCGACCGCCAGTTCTCGGTGAGGTTGGTCCTGATATTACTTCTTGCCCGGCTCACTTCATCGTTGTGCGGACTATTGCAGGGATATGAAACTACTACTCGAACTCATTGGCGACGCCTGTCATCTCTTGACAGGCCTGGAACAACTCAGCGATCTGCGGCCTGATTCGCAGGACAGACTTCAAGCGTTACTCCATCAGTTGCGCTATGAATCCACGCGATTGCTCGATCAACGCCCTCAAAATGGCGCGAGCTTTAGCGATGTGCCCGTCTCTGAGACGGGTGCCCTGGCCACAGAAAATAATGCAGATGATCCGAATGCGACGCTAAAACAGCGCGAAGTTCTGCTGCAGGCTGCTCTCGAAGCCCTGGCAAAGGAGCGTTATGAGCAGGCGGGAGCGATCTTGCTCGAAGCGATCACGCATTTTCCCACCGACGACGAATTCTACAGCTATCTGGGGTTGATTGCCTGGGAGCTACACGATTTGCGTGGTGCCGAGCGTTATTATGCGCAGGCTGCGTCGCTGATATTTGCGGATTCCGATTTCTCGGCCTTCTCGGCGGCAAAGCTCGAAGAACCGGCGCGCACGCGCGGATTGCGTGCGATAGAAGGGCGAGCGCTATGCCTTTATAAGTTGGGTGAGCTGGATCAGGCGCTGCCGTTGTTTGAATTTCTGGGCATGAAGTGCGGCGATGAATATACCGGTTGTCGTTATCTGGCCGGCGAAATCTATCATCACCAAGGTCAGCTCGATCGTGCGATTGAGCGCTATGCGATGGTCGCGCTGGAACCAGCCGTTTTGTACAATTTGGGGCTTGCGTACTTCGAACAAGACGATCTCGAGAAAGCCGCTACGAGTTTTGTGCAGGCGTTTGTTTCGAACGTACACATCGCGAGTCTGTTGCTCGGCCGCTACATTTACCGTGCGGGTTGTGTTCCAGGTTATCTTGGAAGCGAAGCGTACGCGGAAGAGTTTGTGGATGCGTGCATCGTGTTGTGGCGCAAAACACCGGCTGTTTTCAGCTATCTGCAACGCTGTTTTGACCACAACATGGTTCAAAACCACTTGCAGCAGTGTGCGCTACAGATCGACAACAACCCTCTAGGTTCACTTGAAGGTTTGTCGGAACAAGAAGGCTGGCTCAACACCCTTCACAACTCCTCCATGTTACTCATGCTCGCCCAGCATATTTTGCAACGGCTTGACGCTTGAAGTGCTTTTCGTGAGCTTAGGGCGCGCGATTTCGTCGACTGGTGGTGCGTCGGTTTGATAGGTTTCGACGCGCCACGGCCCGGTTTGCTCAAGGTGAACGATACGTTTGGGGAAGGGAATACTGATGCCGTTCTCAACAAGCGCGTTGTGAATGCCCATCGTGAGTTCACTGCGCGCCGTGATGTAATCAGCACGCTCAGCCCACGCGCGCACCAGAAGATTGACGCCACTGTCGGTCATCGTATCGAAAATAATAGCGGCAGCCGGCTCATCGAGAATGAGGCGGTGTTCGTGCATGATATCCAGAATGATTTTGCGAACGTTTTCTAGATCGCTACCAAAGGCGACCGAAATCGGAATCTCGACGCGGCGCACGTTGTAGAGCGTGTAGTTCGTAATCGTGCTTTTCAACAAACCTTCGTTGGGAATGCGCACCATCAGGTTATCAAAAGTTCGGATTCGCGTGCTGAGAAGATCGATCGATAAAATCGTTCCCAGCGTCGTGTCGATTTTGACTGTGTCACCGATTGAAAACGGGCGGTCAAATAACAGGAAGAAGCCGGAAATCACGTTAGAAACGCTGGTTTGCGCCGCAAAACCCAGTGCGACCGTAAAAATACCGGCCGTGGCGAGCAATCCACTGACTTTTAGGCCGAGATTGGCGAGCGCGAAGATGACGGCGATGGTGAAAACACCGTAGAGCACGATTTTTTGCGTGAGCAACGCGCCGTGCGCCGAACCGCTCTGGCGAACGATCGTTCCTGCCGCGCGCGAAAGGCTTCGACCAATAATGTAGCCGATGATCAGTGTTAAAATCGCTATCAGATAGGGGGAAAGCGCTTCCCAGCTCGACAGACTTTCAAGCGATTTACTGAGGACCTGCATTTTTTTATCGAGGAAATCCATTAGAATCCGTAGTCCAATCCGGTTTTGGAGCGGTAAGCGTAGGCAAAGATATGGGGGCGTCGGTCAACAATCGCAAAGCGACCGTGTCCTTGATCGATGGGTTTCGCAGTCGGGTCGGGACAATCGCCCGAAGTTATTTCGGCTTCGTGGCGGCTCAGTAGACGCATCTGAATTTCATTGCAAAGCAGATATTTGTCCGTCTGAAAAAGACTGAGCGCGTTGTACGGAATCATGATTTTTGAAACTTCGAGCGGCTCATTGGTTACATTGGTGATTTTTACCGACGCATACGCAACGAGCTGTTTTACTTTCGTGCTGTCGGATGCGGTCATGCTTTGCGACGCGTCGTCCGATTCCATGTTACCAAAATGAAATTCTGGAACGGGAATGAACGGTTCGCCTTCGTCGGGCTTATAAGAGAGATACGACGCGATATCGGTGGCCGTTCGTGCGCGCACGGACGTGCAAATCGTGCCGGAATCCACCGGGCCGTAGAGTGCGCGTGTAATAGAAGGCGGCGCAAGATCCTCGACGAGTCGAATATCGGTAGCCGTTCCAACGCCAATATGAAGATGCACAGGAATCTGAAAGACCGTGCGAAATTCAAGTCCGGCCGGGCACAAAAACTTTGTCTTTGGAAAAATCAACAATGCGCGCTCGCCCAGCGTTGGAACGAAGCGCACGATGTTTGCACTGGGCGCAATTGCGACCAGGCGCGTAGATTCGGACTCTCCATGACGTTTGGCACCCGGATCGCCGACGGTGTACGTCAGAGTCGTCGGGTGGATGCGCTTCAACGTCAGTCTTTCGTCAAAAGCTCGCAGCTTGACGTGAGTTCCGTTTGCAAATGAAATATCGATAGGCCATGAGTGCATAGTATTGACTTACCATCCAGTGTCGACGTGCTAAAACCGATTGTCGGCTCTGTAACCACAGCAATCGCGTTCTTTATACCCAAAAGAAGCAAAATTGATGCGAAAAAAAATCCAAACAACCGCGATAGTCCTGATAATCGTCTTGTTATCGGTTGGCGCCACGTTGTTGGTGCAGTCTTTGCTCGATGCAAAAGCCAACGCGGATGCTGAAAACGACGAATCAAAGCAAGGAAATCTGCAGACATTGAAGTTTCTGGAGCCGGATTCGACGGAACAAACAGCACCGGCCAGCGACGATAGTGAGGACGTGGGCGATGCGCAAGCTAAAGCATTACCTGAAGAAATTTTGCCCGGTGAACTCCTGGCGCAGAGCGCGCGCGTAGACGAGGCCGTACGCGCACAATCCGGAAGTTGGGTGCAATTTGTGGAGAAAAACGGTCGCGGCGTGGAAGGCCGCGTTCTGGTCGGTGCGCCAGGTTTCTGGCCTTACGAAACGCTCGGAACCAATCCCGATGGCCTCGTCCGCCTGCCTACTGTGGATGTAACAACACTCAACAGAAATTCCGTCTATCATTACGAATTGCTGGCCCGATCCGACGATCTTGACCGTCCGATGGCTTTTTGGGGCGAACACAACTCGCCGCCACCGGACGCTTTTGCCGACGGGCTGGTCGCGCAGGCAAGGATTACGCTCGAACCGGCGGCGGACGTACGGTTTCAGATCGTGGATGACGACGGCAAACCGGTGATGGGAGCGTTCGTGCGCTTATCGCGCGATTCGGTGGGGCTTTTGCATTTGACCTTCACGACGGGGCCGGATGGACGCGTCGCGTTTACGCGTCTGCCGCCCGGTCAATACAGTATAACTTTGAATGCAAAAGGCTTTGGACGCACCGTTTTCGATATGGATCACACGCTCGACGCAGAAGAACAAATCGTCACGTTGGGTGAGAGCGGTGGCTTTCGACGGCCGTTGAGCTGGCGTGAAAACCCATCGGCAGCGGTTGCTCTCCAACCGCGCGCGTCGGCGGATTCTTCAAGTAATGGAGGCGGTCCAGCCAGCGGCTCGTCGTCTTCATCATCTGCAGCGCCCGAGAATGAATCGCCTAAGAATGAACCCAAAAATGAACGGCAACTCCGCGTATTTGTCGTAGACGACGACGGCGCACCGGTCGTCGGCGCGTACGTAGAGTTATGGTCGGGCGATTCGCGCGCGGTCAGCGGTACGAGCAAGGGACATCAGCCGTTGGAATTGCCCGCCAGCAACAAATCGGGGCGATTGATTGCAATTTATCCAGGTCTCGGAGAGGGCGATCTGGCTGTGGATGCGGGCTTGAAGAGTGATGAACAGGTTGACCGTGTCATCACACTGAATTTGCCACTATTTGCGTCCGGTGCAGTCGCGGGGCGGTTTCACAATCCCGCACAAATCGAAGATGTTCTGGGTGTTGAATTGGTCGATATGGGCCACGAATGGATGTTTGACACGATTGATCCGGAATCGATCGCCGGACGTGGTGGGATTGTGCGCGGCGATAGTCTTTTATCATTGCGCCGAACCGCAACC
>JBEBSM010000302.1:0-5010 GCA_040394315.1 Lujinxingia vulgaris | reverse complement strand
GGGATAGGCCGATCCTGGCCATCCCGGCCGCGCTGGCGAAGCGATCGTCGATTTAGACCCGCCGCCCGTCCACGATCATCTCAAGTGAACAAGCAGAGTTGATATGGCGGCGGGAGTCATGCCGAGCATGCGGGACGCCTGGCCGACGCTGCGGGGTTGGACGCGGGTCAGGGCTTCGCGCAGGTTGTAGGGAATTCCGTTGATCGACCAGTAATCCATCTCTTCGGGGATCAGGGCGCCTTCCATTTCTTTGTGGCGTTCGACCTGACGTGTCTGGCGGTCGATATAACCTTCGTATTTGACCTGAATCTCGAGCGCCTCACGTGCCTTCATGTTCAGGCCGACGAGCTCAAGCCCCGGTGCGAAGCGTGCGATAAACGGTAGCACGCTGGCGAAGTTTGTTTCTGGGCGACGCAGCAGCTCCTCGAGTGTCGTGCCGTTGCCGATGCTGTCGATGCCGTTTTCCTGGCAGAACCGAACGTTGTCGGCGGTCGGGCCGACGTGTGTACGGCGCAGCGCTTCGCGTACTTCTTCGATGGTCGCTTTTTTGAATTCAAATTGCGCAAAATGCTCGTCGCTGAGCAGGCCAAACTTGTGGCCGTAGGCGCTCAAGCGCCAGTCGGCGTTGTCTTCGCGAAGCAACAGACGGTATTCGGCGCGGCTGGTGAACATGCGGTACGGCTCATCGACGCCGCGTGTTACCAGATCGTCGATCAGCACGCCGATATAAGCTTCGTCGCGGCCGAGCACGAAGGGTTCTTCGCCGCGAAGTTTCAATCCCGCGTTGATTCCGGCAATGATTCCCTGCGCCGCGGCTTCTTCATAACCCGAAGTTCCGTTGATTTGACCGGCCAGGTACAGGCCATCCACGCCGCGAAGTTCGAGCGTGTGATGCAACTGAATTGGATTCACAAAATCGTACTCAACCGCGTAACCGGCGCGCATGATTTCCGCGTTTTCAAGGCCGGGAACGGTCTTCAAAAACTCAACCTGCGTATCGAGCGGCAGGCTCGTCGACAGACCACTCGGATACACTTCGACCGTATTCAGTCCCTGCGGCTCAAGGAAAACTTGATGCGAAGTCTTGTCTGCAAACCGAACAACCTTGTCTTCCAGGCTCGGGCAAAAACGCGCACCGATACCTTCGATAACACCGGTAAACATCGGCGAACGGTCGGTGTTCGCACGGATAACATCATGCGTTTTTTCGTTCGTGTACGTGATGTGACAGTTGACCTGCTCGAGCATCGGCGGCTCGTGATAGAAACTAAAACGGTCCGGCGGGCTATCCGGCGTCTGCACATCCATCGAACTATAATCGATCGTGCGCGAATCCAGACGCGGCGTCGTCCCGGTTTTCAAACGCCCCATCTCCAGCTTCAGGTCTTTCAGCGTCTTCGCCAGCCCGTAGCTCGCAACGTCTCCTGCGCGACCGCCCTCAAAATTGTCCAGTCCGACATGACACAGGCCGCGCAAAAACGTTCCAGCCGTCACAATCACAGCGCGCGCTTCATAAAAAACGTTCAACTTCGAAACAACGCCTTCCACAACCGGCCGGCCGTTTTCCGTGCGGAATTTCAAATCCTCCACACTGCCCTGCTTGATATCCAGGTTGTCCACGCCCATCAACGCACGCTGCATTTCGCTTCGATACGCCGTCATATCACACTGCGCACGACTCGATCGCACGGCAGGCCCCTTGCTCATATTCAGCCGTTTGTAGTGAATCGACGTCGCATCACAAATCAGCCCCATCAAACCGCCCAGCGCGTCGACTTCCTTGGCCAGATGACCTTTCGCCACGCCACCAATCGCCGGATTACAGCTCAACATCCCGATCGTATCGATGTTCATCGTCAACAAAAGCGTTTGATGCCCCATTTTCGCCAGCGCGTAAGCAGCCTCGCAACCCGCGTGTCCGCCACCAATAACGACCGCATCATATTTTTTCGGATGAGTGAGCATCGCACAACCTCTTGATCAATAAACGTTCTCTAAAACGAAATAGCCGCGTTCCCTATAAAGAAACGCGGCCAAAATATCAACCCCCACCACACCACCACACCTCAAACCACCCACTCCACAAACGCACGCACCGCGAAGCCGCGTGAAACGCGAGCGCAGCGCGCTTCTGTTTTAGCCCCACGTGAAACGTGGGGTGTGACGTTTCACACCACCCAACCCACTCCCACCACCACACCGCAATCCACCCAACCCACAAACGCACGCACCGCGAAGCCCGGTGAAACCGGTGCGCAGCGCGCTTCTGTTTTAGCCCCACGTGAAACGTGGGGTCGCGACGTTTCAAACCACCCAATCCCCTCTCCCCACCACGTTTCAAACCACACAATCCCACATCAGTCCATTACCAGCCCACCATCCACGACCAGATTCTGCCCCGTCACAGCACGCGACAACGGCATTGCAAAAAACAACACCGCGTCCGCAAACTCCACCGGCGTCGTCACCCGCCGCAACGGCGTGGCCTGCGCGATATAATCAAACACCGCATCCGGCGTCGCCGCACTCGCGTCGGTCGTACGCAACAGCCCACCCGAAACCATGTTCACCGTAATTCCAACCGGCCCCAGATCCGACGCAAACGTACGCGTCAGCGACAACAACGCCGCCTTGCTTGCCGTATAATCGTGGTACGGAACCACCGGATTTTGAAACAGGTTCGTACCGATATTGATCACGCGCCCAAAACCAGCCGCACGCATTCCCGGCTCCGCCGCCTGAATCGTATTGAGCGCGCCACGCACGCTGCCCTCAAACTGCCCCAGAAACTGCTCCCAACCGATCTCGTTGGCTTTTGCACGCGCATCGCCGTCAAACTGAAAATTCGCCAGCGCGTTATTCACAACCGTCGTCACCGGCCCACCAAAATGCCCGGCAGCGACCTCAAACATTTCACGAACCTGCGCAGCATCCGTCACATCCGCAGCAATCGCCACCGCACGCTCCGCACCAAATTCCGCCGCCAACGCTTCGGCCGCGTCTTTGCTATTGCGATAATTGATCACAACCCTAGCACCAGCCTCTGCAAAAGCGCGCACGATCGCCACACCAAGCCCACGTCCACCACCGGTCACCAACACGATTTGTTCTGCAAGTTTCAATGACACTCTGTTTCCTTCATCCAAAGTTATTTAATAAAAGACACGCACTTCTGATTGAACCCAAACATTGACCATACATTCAAAGTTCATGCTCACCTGGTTCAGATATCCTATCGGACCAATGCGCAAATTTTGCAATGCTCGTTCAACGCCTCAGCGTCCCCATCCGGCCTGCATCTCCCCGTTTCCAGACCGTTCACGAAACAATTGTTTCTCCAAGCCTTGTAAAACAAGTCATTTCAGGCAATGTTCGCGCGCGCTTTAAACCACCTTAACCTGACTATTTTTTTCAGCGCATGAACGCGCCACATCAATCCTCACATTTTTTATCCCATGAGAGAATCCAGTGCAGTCACTTTCAAATTCATACGCTATCGTGCTCAGAAAAGTTCCAACAACCGTTCAAATACTGTTTTTACTTTTCATCCTTAGCACTCCCGCCTGTATGATCGAGGCCCCTAATCTTTCCAATGAAACAGATGTTTCCAACGAAGAAACCGACACTTCCAACGCAACCGCAGACGCCGAAGACTCTGCAGACGCTGATGCAACCGAAAAATCCTGCACGCCCACCTGCGTAAATGGCGCAACCTGCGTCGACGGCGTCTGCGAGAATCTGCCCCGACTAGCCCTCGGAGCAAACCATAGTTGCGCAATAACAAATGATGGCAGAGTCAAATGCTGGGGTGCAAACGACGACCGACAACTCGGGCGACCAACCGACCGAAAATTTGATTTCATGCCCGATTACGTCGATGGCATCGCCAATGCAGAAAAAATCGTAGCGGCCGTTGACCAGACTTGCGTTATTACGAAGGACAACCAACTCTGGTGCTGGGGACAGCACCCCCAACGGCGCGCCGCTAACAGCGACGGATTATCCAGCCACGCCGCTACCCGCGTCCAAATCTCTTCCTCCGAGAGCGATAATGCAAAAATCAGCGAAGTTGCCCTTGGATTCGGATTCGCGTGTGTAATCATGCATTCAAGCAGCACCGTTCAATGCTGGGGCACGAACAATTTTGGACAACTCGGCAACGACAACTCACCAACCGACGGTACCAATATTTGGCCGCCCAATCCGACAGCCGGCTTACCGACAAAAGCTCGTCAAATCGATAGCCATGGATACCATGTCTGCGCCGCACTCACGGATGGCCAACTCCGATGTTGGGGGAGTAACAACGTCGGCCAAATCGGCGTCGGCTTCAGCGCAGGATCCGCAGAGCCTAAGCCGTTTTACACAACCCCACAAAGCCCTAAAGGCCTGACCTCCGAAGATGTAGTTTCCCAGGTCCGTGTTAGCTTTATGCATACGTGCATTCTGCGAACAGACGGACAAGTAAAATGCTGGGGAGGCAATTCAGCAGGAGAACTTGGCAACAACAGCGAGGAAATCGCTACCAACGACGCGACAGCGCAGCCAGTGCTCAGCAACGCAAAAAGCCTGGCGCTCGGTTCAGGCTTTAGCTGCGCCGTGCTTTCATCCGGCGAGGTTTCGTGCACCGGAAGCAATCGACAAGGACAGCTTGGGATCGATTACACAACGCAGCCTACCAGCAACCAGTTTGAAACCATCCCCAATCTAGATAATGTCGTAGACGTCCAGGCCGGCAATACCCATACATGCGCCGTGCAATCCAACGGCCGCGTTCTGTGCTGGGGCGACAATTCCTCCGGCCAACTCGGCACCAATGCAGAACTTCCTGACCACAACCCAAAAGAAGTTAAGCTAGATCTCTAAAAGCACATCCAGCCGCGGCGAACCCTGGCTCAAACCCCAAAACTTGTATTGCTCTCACAAAACGTACATGCTTGCAGCGTTACCCACGATGTTCACGTTTTGCTACTTACACAACAATCCGATTCTTTTAGCCAGAATCGCCTG
>JBEBSM010000301.1:0-5012 GCA_040394315.1 Lujinxingia vulgaris | reverse complement strand
CGCTCCCTGAGGACCTTGCGCTCCCTGAGGACCTTGCGCTCCCTGAGGACCTTGCACTCCCTGAGGACCTTGCACTCCCTGAGGACCTTCCGCTCCCTGAGGACCAGCAGGACCGATATCCCCCGTCAAGCCGACAAGGCCCTGGGCTCCGTCACATAAAAACTCAACCGAAGACTCGTCAGAATCAGGCACTGTTACCAAAATCTTCACGCCGCCAAATTCGCAATCGTGATCCAACGTCTCGTCCGCGCGGATACGCTCCATTTCAAAACGAGGCAGCGCCGCAAGCGATCCATCCACACCATCTTTTCCGACCAGGCCGTTACACACCGAAAAAGGCTCGTTGCCGCCAATTGTGATGGTCTTACCGCCGAACTGACATGCCTCTGCCGTGGCGTCGACAACTTCAACTTTTCCATAAAACGAATTATCTTCGACAACACAATAGCCCGACGTGCAGACCGCTCCGCCGACACAATCGTCCTGGCTTGTACACGACGCCTGGTTCAACGGCCCATCGTATTGACATGCTGGCAATACAGGCACGGCTATCAACAATACAGCCGCGACCAACCAGTTAACGGGCATAATATCTCGAGCAAATTCCATGAGTTCTCTCCAAATCTTCATTACTACAGGGCTCATCATTCTTCTGAAACGTCATGCCAGGATATTGTGTAAGACGTCTGCTGCTAATCTGTCACACCCCACCATTTTCTTCAACTATAGCCAGCCATACCAGCGCAATTCACTCAATTTTCGCTATCAATGCAAATCTCGATCGCACGCGCATTGACACGAGCTTTTCATTCCAGCTAGTTTATCCACGTAACCTGATACAGCGTTCGTCGCAGGACGAACCAAAATTGGAAGCCCCAAAAAATCTCAGAAATACATTGCTTCGTACTTTTTTGTCCCTATCTTAAGGCTTCCCAAAAGTGGGGACGTTTCAATTTCCCAGCGTTGCGCAAGACACGAATTCAGTACGTGTTTGCATGCTTTTAACTGCTCGTTAGGAGGGCATCTTGCGCCAGATCAAGATTCTCATCATCGATGACGACAAAGATATCTGTGAGTACATGCACTTACTACTCACACAAAACGGTTACGACGTAACTGCTCTCACCAGCCCTCGACAAGCACTCGAAACGCTGCGTGAAGATGAGTTCCATGTCGTTATCCTCGATATCATGATGCCTGAACTCAATGGTATGGAAGTGCTCGAAGAAATTCGACGCTTCGACACAGACATCGCAATCATTATTTTCACCGGATACCCCTCCGTCGACACCGCCGTTATGTCGATGAAGTACAATGTTTCCGATTACATCAAAAAACCTTTCGACGTCGACGAATTCAACAAGACGCTCGAAAATATCCTGCGAGACAAGGGTCTACTCGTCGATCCCGAAGAGCAACTTTTGCTCACCATCGGACGCAATATCCGACTTGCCCGAAAAAACCGCAGCTTAACACTCAAACAAATGTCTCGCCGAACCGGACTCTCCGTCAGCCTGCTCTCGCAAATCGAGCGCGCCGAATCCAGTGCGTCCGTCTCAAGTCTGTTCAAGCTCGCGACCGCTCTCGATTGCCCGCTTACTGCCTTCTTTGGCGAATACTAAGGCCAGCAAATTCCCACCGCGGCTGGCCAAAAGCCAATGTTCTGCGAGAACTCCTCAGTGCACGAACTTACGTTCAACGAACTTTCGTGCGAAGAGATCCTCCCTCTTCGCACGCGGATTTTACGCCCACACTTCTCGCCAAATACCTTTGCGCATTTTGCGGAAGACGAGCTTTCGCAAACGTTGCACTTCGGATTGAGCACGCCTGAGCACGAGATCGTTGCCGTCGCAACCATTTTCCCCCAGAAATTTCCGTATCCTACCGAATATGACCCGTCCACCACCGCTCTCCAGCTTCGCGGGATGGCCGTGGACGCGTCGTTTCAAAACCGCGGACTGGGTAAAACCCTCGTCGAGGGTATGCTGGCTGAATTGACGTTACGATTCCCTGTCGATTCCATCCTCTGGTGCCGCGCCCGCCAATCCGCCGTCGGTTTCTACGCACGCCTGGGTTTTCATACCAGCGGTGCTCCCTTTGACGTCGCCGACATTGGCCAGCACATCGTTATGAGCCGAGGATTTCTTGCCATGCCGTCGTGAACTATCCACAGACGAATCCGGCGAGCAATCGACCTGAAACAGTGCACGATCTTCTAGTCGAACGGCCGATAACTGCCTGCCCCACACACAACCCGAATCCAGTGCCAGCAAATCCGGCCGCATCTGCAAGCCCAGCGCCGACCAGTGCCCGCAGACAACGGTAACACCCTCGTATTCACGCTCCGGCGCATCAAACCACGCCATCTGCCGCTTGGTAATATTGGAATATTCACCCTTGAAGTGAAAATCCAGATTGCCCTGTTTATTCAGCACACGCATGCGCGTCATCGCATTCACGCCCAATCGCAGACGCGGCATTCCCTCCAGCTCTTCGCGCCACCTGCGCGGCGAATTACCATACATTTTTCGCAAAAATTTGACGTGACGCTTGCCCCGCAGCTTTTTTTCAATCGCACGCGCAAGTTCTTCCGCCCGCTCCACCGTCCAATGCGGCAACAGCCCGGCATGAACCATCAAATACTCGCCTTCTCGATGAATTAACGGGCGATGGCGCAGCCATTCCATCAATTCTTCCGCATCTGGCGCATCCAAAACTGGCAAGAAGTTATCCTTGCCACTCTTTTTTTGCGCACCGGTGGCTACCGCCAGCATGTGCAGATCATGATTGCCGAGTACGGCCGTCACTACGCTGTCGTGCGCACGCATCCAGCGCAATACGCCCAGCGTATCTGGCCCGCCGTTTACCAGGTCTCCCACAAACCACAGCTTATCTTGCGTCTCATCGAATTCAATCACATCCAATAGACGCATCAACGGCTCAAAACAGCCGTGGACATCTCCGATGGCATACGTTGACATCTTTAGAATACCTTTCGAGCTCTGTATCCGAACCGATCTTCAATTCATAGAAGATCGCACATTTCAGCCGGAATGACCCAGCAACCAGGCACAACACTCTCGATTGCTGATTACCAACTATAATGTTACCAATTTCGCTGCGAACAACGATTTTGACAAGCTAACACCGAACTTGATCAGCATTCAATTCAACTATGCACTTTATTGCATTTCCAGGAGATCCCTATGAAAGCAGCCCAGAACATTCTCGAAGCCATCGGAAACACTCCCCTGGTACGAAGCCACTCGCTTGCCAAACACGTAAAAGCCAACGTTTACCTCAAGCTCGAGTTCTTAAATCCCGGCGGAAGCGTCAAAGATCGACCCGCACTTCAGATTATCCTGGATGCTGAAGAAAGTGGCCTGCTTCAACCCGGCGGAACCATCGTTGAAGCCACCAGCGGAAACACCGGCATGGGACTTGCCATGGCCGCCGCTATCAAAGGCTACAAATGCATTTTCGTCATGCCCGACAAAATGGCCGAAGAAAAAATCAAAGCCCTTCGCGCCTTTGGTGCACGCGTCGTCATTTGCCCGACCGCCGTCGAACCCGAAGATCCACGCAGCTACTATTCCGTAGCCGATCGCCTCTCCAAAGAAGCTCCCGGCGGATTCCTGGCCAATCAGTACCACAACCCGTCCAATCCACGCGCTCACTACCTCATGACCGGCCCCGAAATCTGGAAACAGACCGAAGGCAAGATCGACGTACTCGTCTCCACGATGGGCACCGGCGGAACCATCAGCGGAACCGCGCGCTACCTGAAAGAACAGAACCCGAACATCAAAGTCGTCGGTATCGATCCCATCGGTTCGATTTATTACGACTATTTTAAAACCGGAAAAATCACCGAAGCAAACTCCTACCTGGTGGAAGGTTTTGGCGAAGACATTTTGCCATCGACCATGGACTTCAATTACGTCGATGAAATCATCCGCGTTACCGACCGGGAATGTTTTGTCACAACCCGCAGGTTGGTTCGTGAAGAAGGTATTTTAGCCGGCGGATCTGCTGGTGGAGCCGTCGCAGGCGCCATTCGCTACGCCGAACAAATCGACAAAGAAGTCAACATCGTCGTTTTGCTTCCTGACTCGGCCTCCCGTTATCTCTCGAAAATATTTGATGACGAATGGATGCGCGCCAACGGATTCCTCGACGAAGATCTAAGCGACGCAACCGTTGCCGAAGTACTCGCTTCAAAATCCAAAACGGTCTACAGCACCGAGCTTGGTACCAAGGTAAGTGAAGTCGTAAAAATCATGAAAGAATATGGAATCAGCCAACTTCCGGTACTTGAAAACGGTAAAATCGTCGGAATCATCAACGAAACCGCAATTTTCGACCATCTTCTTGCCGACGGAAGCCGCGACGAGCTCATCGACGAGCTGGTCGAAACACAATTTGCAATCGTCGATTCCTCCAATCGCATCTCGCTTATCGGTCAATTTTTCCGCCAGATTAAAGTCGTAATCGTCGTCGATAACGATAAGCTTTCCGGAATCATCACCAAAATCGACTTCATCGACTATGTGAGCAATCAGCTATGATTTATCAGCCGCGCCGACAATCACTGGTGAACATTATCACCACTATTTTACTCACCACGCTTGCCGGCGCGGCGACCCTTACCCTGGCTACGCCCACGTCCCAGGCACAAATCCGCAACCTAAAAGAAGTCACTTTACAGGTCGTGGTCAACAACCCTGAGACCGATTCACCCGACAGCGAAGCCGCAGTCGATTCGAAGGCCAGGCGTTTAAAACACGCGGAAATCACTCGACTTACCGCCAAAAACATCGAGAAACGGCTCGTTGCAGCCGGTGTCAAAAAATTTGAAGTCCAGCCAAAATCCCACGGCGTGATCCGCATCAATGCGCACAGCACCCTGGAGCGCGACGCACTTTCTGCACTCGTCACCTCGCGCGGTCAGCTCGAGGTTCGACCTGTCCTGCAATCCGGCAGCGACTGGCAAAGCATCGCCTCCGCACTCC
>JBEBSM010000300.1:0-5053 GCA_040394315.1 Lujinxingia vulgaris | reverse complement strand
TGGCAGCGGCGCGCTCGGTGTATGGGGGCTGGAGGTCGGATGAATATCGGCTGCATGATGGCAAGCGGATTCCGAGTGCGCGGCGCAAGGGGCGGGTGGTTTTTGAGTGGGTTTCGCAGTGGGATACGCCGCACAGCGCGGGGCAGGTGGCCGATGCGTTCCGTCTGGTTTTGGAGCGAAACCAGGCGGAACGTGAGGATGATGCGCGACATGTTGTTGTGCAAAAAGGCGTGAATGTGGCCGTGATCGTGACGGATGCAGATGATGGCGCGTTTCATGACGCGTCAAAATTGGTGGATCGCGCGGCGGTTTTGAGTGGCGCGACGGTGCGTTACGGACAGGTTCAGGGGCTGCCGTTTTCGTTTCAGCCGACGCGGTTGGAGGCGTTTTTGGTGGGCGCTGCGGCCGCGCGTCTGGAAGAAAATCGGTTTGAAGATCCGGCCAGTGGTGTGCGGATGGATCTGCGTGTTTTGGAGAAGGATTGGAGCGTGCAAAAAACCGACGAGTCGTCGATTCGGTGGTTTGCGAGGTTGGGTGAGCAGACGGATGGCGCGTTGATTCAGTTTACGACGGAATTGCGCGATGTGCTCGGGCCGGATTTTGGGACGGATGCGTATCGGGAGAAAATCCAGTCGGCGTTTGCCGGCTCGTTGGGCGTGGCAAAAGTGGAAACCAGGATTTTGGGGCAGGAAGTCGGTGGTTTTGCGGCGGGAAGTGTGCTGGAAATTCGTGGCAAGGGCGTGGTGGATGGCAAACCGCGGGCGTTGTGGCTGCGCCAGTTCCTGGTGGGTGATGTTTTGTGCACGCTCAGCTTGCAGGACAAGCCGGACCGTCTGGATGCGAATCTTGGGGTTGCGAAGGCGGTTTTTGACGGGATCTCGGTCGAGCCGGTGGTGGAAACGGCCAAGAACGACGGGGACGAGTCGATTCGAATTGAGATGGAAGATTGAGCGTCAGGACGGGTGATAGCTCTGGAGTTTTTCGCGAAGCTGGCGTGGCGTGAAGGGTTTTTCGACAAGCGTGTCGAAGCCAGCTTCGAGAAAACGGGCGACGTCATCGGGCATGGTGTAGCCGGTCATTGCTAGAATGGGCGTGTCGGCGTAACCGGGGATTGTGCGCAGGATTCCAACACCTCGCACGCCGCCCATGCCGGGCATGGAAATATCCATCAATACCAGATCAAACGCGCGTTCGTGAGCGCGTTTTAGGGCAGATTCGGCGTCGGGAAAAGCTTCAAGCGAATAGACCTTGCCGAGCTGCAACGATAAAAGATCGCGGATCATTGCGTCGTCTTCAACCAACATGATCGACATTACGGGGGCAGTATCTGGGGTCATCGTAAATCCTGGCAGGTGTGTTTTGCAGCGGTCGAGCGGACTTTCCGTAAGAATAACGTAGGAACGTTGCGTGAAAATCCTTTTTTTTTCAGACCATTTCATTCGATGCGTTCTGTAGAGCCAAAACAGTAAGGAACGTTGTTGTCGGCACGCGTGCGAATTAAGGAAAGTAAAAACGCGTCAAACTGTGCGAGTTTGACGCGTTTGTAAAATAAAATGTTCTAAATTCGCGCTACACGGGTTGGCGTGCGAGTGCGAAGGCTAAGCAGAAGGCTCAGGGACGGCCGCCGCCGAAGTTCTGGGTCCAGTAGTGTTTATAACGCTGTGCATCGGGGTCGTGATAGTAGTAGCCGACGCCGATTTCAAGGAAATCTGGGTTCATGATGTTGCGGCAGTGACCGGGGCTGCTCATCCAGCCGGCCATGACTTCTTCTGCGGAATCGTAGCCAACTGCGATATTTTCGCCGATTGGATAGGTGCCGGTGTACCTGGCTGCCTCGATGCGGTCTTTGGGTTCGGTGCCGTCGGGGCTGGTGTGGTCGAAAAAGCTGCGGTCGGCCATTTCTTTGCTGAAAAGGCGTGATGAACAGCGAAGTTCCGGGTCCATTTGCATGGGTGGGGCGGGTGCGTAATCTGTGTCGGCGCAGCGCGCGCCGGCTGCGCGGACGCGATTGACTTCGGTGAGCACATCTTGCTCCAGCACCTTCCACACCGCAGACCATTGCTTATCTGCCTCGCCGCAATCCAGGGTGGATGGCTCGGGTTCTGGCTCGGGTTCTGGTTCTGGCTCGCGACGAATGCATTCTACAAATTCAGCATATTCGCAGGCTGCGGCGGCAACGCAGGATTCGTTGCCGCGAAAAAAGTTTTTGGTGATGCAGGCGTCAATGCAGGTTTCGTGCGAAGCGGCGCTGCCGTCGGACAGGGTAAAGGCCATCTCGCAGGTGTCGTAGACGTGTGAACAGGTGGTTTCGCAGGCCTGTTGTTTTTGAGCAGCTTGTTGTTCCTCCGACGTTAATTCATCCGGTTGGCCGGAGCCTCGCCGTTCGTCGTCGCCGCAGGCCGCTATAATAAGGAAGAAAAACAGGAAGGTGAGGCATTTCAGGTGCGGCGATTGAACTGCTCGCGCAACACGGTGGGGCAGGGTGACCATAAAAACTCCGAAGATTTAGTGCGAAGTGAGACGTGCGGCGCGAAGTAAATGCGAGTAGCGTCCGCGCGCGCGAGCGTCGTCCTGGAGTTTGCACGATGAAGAGCGATGAGCAAAGCAAAATTCTGGAATGAATTCGCAGGAAATTCATAGAATAATCCGTAAAAGTGGCAGAAAACGTGACGAATGAAGCTGAAGTATTGAAGGGGCAGAAGTTTGGACTGAAGCGGTTGGTGGGACTTGCGCGGCCGCACTGGCGACCGTTGAGTCTGGCGACTATCGCGCTGGTGTTGGGCTCGGGAATCTCGCTGTTGTATCCACAGGCGGCCAGGTTGCTGGTTGATGAAGTATTTGTGGAGGGCAGTGAGTGGGATTTATCGACAATTGGGTTCGGGCTGCTCGGGCTGTTTTTGGTGCAGTCGATTTTTGTGAGCGTGCGCTATTATCTGTTTACGGTGATTGGCGATCGGGTTGTGGCGGATTTGCGGCAGCGTTTGTTTCGCGCGATTGTGGTGCGCGATATGGGCTTTTTTGACGCGACAAAAACCGGCGAGCTGACGAGTCGTCTGACGAGTGACACGCAGATTTTGCAGAGTGCGGTGACGACGAATTTATCGATGGCGTTGCGCTACGGCATGCAGGCGATTGGCGGAATCGTGGTGTGTTTTGTGACGTCGGTGAAGTTGTCGCTGGTGATTCTGGTGTTGTTGCCGGTGGTTTTTTCGGTGGCAATTGTTTACGGCCGGCGTGTTCGCAAGCTGTCCAGGGAAGTGCAAGATGCGGTGGCGGATTCGACGTCGCTGGCGGAAGAAGCGCTTTCGGGGATTCGGACCGTGCGCAGTTTTGCGCGCGAAGAGCATGAATCCGCGCGTTATGACGGTGCGATTGAACGCTCGTTTGACCTTGCGAAAACGCGGTCGATGCTGGGGTCGGTTTTTAGCGGTGGCATGTCGTTTCTGGGCTACGCGACGATCGCGGTCATTTTGTGGCTCGGTAGCATGATGGTCATGAACGGCGAAATGACGGGCGGTGAGCTGACGGCGTATATTTTGTACGTGCTGTTTGTGGCGTTTTCGCTGGGCGTGATGTCGGGATTGTGGACGGATTTTGCGAAGGCGATCGGTTCAGGCGAGCGCGTTTTTGCGCTGATCGATGCCGGTGAAGTGGATGCCGAAGGCGCTGGCGAGTGGGATGCAGCGGCCCGGGTTACGGAGGGCGGCGTTGCGTTTGCGAACGTGAGTTTTAGCTATCCGACCAGGCCCGGTGAGACGGTTTTGCGCGACATTTCGTTTGTTGTAAAGCCGGGCGACAGACTTGCGCTGGTGGGTCCGTCGGGTTCGGGAAAATCGACGATTGCGAGCTTGTTGTCGCGTTTTTATGAGCCAGATTCGGGTGAAATTAAGATCGATGGCCGCTCGATTCGTTCGTATGAGCCGAACGCGTTGCGTCGTCAGATTGGACTTGTGGCGCAGGAACCGATTTTGTTTTCGGGCACGATCGAAGAAAACGTGATGTATGGCGATGAATCGGCGAGTCGTGAAGAGGTTGTGGAGGCGCTGCGGTCGGCGAATGCGTGGGATTTCGTGCAGGGGTTTCCGGACGGAATTGATACGATCGTGGGCGAGCGTGGCGTGCGTTTGAGTGGCGGCCAAAAACAGCGGATCGCGATTGCGCGTGCGCTGCTAAAAGATCCCCGGCTGTTGATTCTGGACGAGGCGACGTCAGCGCTTGATGTGGAAAGCGAGAGTCTGGTTCAAAAGGCGTTGGAGCGTTTGATGGAAGGGCGTACGACGGTGGTCATCGCGCATCGCCTGTCGACGATTGCGTCGGCCGATCAGGTGTTGGTGATCGATGGCGGCCAGATCGTCGAGCAGGGGACGCACGACGAGCTGATGGCTCGGCGCGCGTCCTATTTTCGGATGGTGGAATTGCAGTTGGTGGCTAGTTAAGCCGGGGAACGGGGGCGGGTCTGGGGATCAACGGTTGGGGCTGCTGGCGGCGCCGTACCAACGTTTGTTGTCGAACTTTTTCACCAGTTTTCCCTTGCCGGTTTTGGAATCGATGCTGATCAATTCGCCTTCCAGGGTGGTGCCGTAGAGGTTGTTCCAGGCGGCGGTCAGTCCGAATACACGGTCGAAACCAATCTGGCCGATGCTGACGGCGGCGGCGGTATCGCGGTTGATTTCGACGAGGAAATCTCCGGCCGGATCGTGCTTGGAGGTCATGAACAGGGTGTTTTGCTTGTTGACGACCGAGTCACCGCTGGAAATGAAATAATTAGGGTTAATTTGCGTTGGTTGGATGTTGATCGTGATATTCGTGAAGCTGGTGTCTTTGAGGCCTTTTTGCTCGAGGAGTTTTTCGGTGCTTGTGAGATCGAGTTTGAAGAGTTTGTCGTCGACCGTGATGAAGGCAACGCCTTCGAAGTCGATGGCCATGCCGTTGGCGTGTTTTGCGATGTTGGTGGTTGCGGCTTTGACCCAGAAGTTTTCGGTGGTGTCGAAGATATAGAGCCCGACAACGCTGGCTCTTTTGAGGTAACCGATGCCGTAGAGCGTTCCGCTTG
>JBEBSM010000299.1:0-5053 GCA_040394315.1 Lujinxingia vulgaris | reverse complement strand
AACGATTTTCAGGATCGCACCAACGCCCCCATCCACTGTGCTCTTAAAAACAGCGTAATCGCATGGGCTCGCTGCGTGGAATACCGCAAAACACACAAATGTTTATGCCCCGAAGCCCTCGCCCGCGTTCGACTCAAGGACGATGGCCGCGAAGTCTTCCAGCAAATACTCAATGACATCAAAGTACCTTTTCCAGACCGTCCCCCCGGCTGGACCGTACAAAGAGGCGCTCGTTTTTACGTTATTCACGACGACGCCAACCAGGTCGTCCACCGCGCAACCAACCAAAGCGAATGCGAAAACTACCTCCAACTGGCCGCAACCGCACTCAGCCTCCAACAAGAAAACGATCAGTTATGGAAACTGCTCAAAAATGAACTCACGTTGCCCGACGATCACTGGGACCAACTCGATCAACGTCTCGCTTCGAAATCAAACGCACTCGAATCCAAATCCCAAGTCGATCATTGAGCGCATGACTTCGCATAACTTTGCCAATTCAGACCAACCGCCCGGGTCGCTACATTTATCAATTGCCCTTCGCGATTCGCTATGTTAGGGACCGGGTCGCAAATTCGCACGCCTCCCGACGAATAGCCCGCGTGCCCTTAAATCAATGGTGAAATAAGGGTGGAGCTATTCGGATGACGGAGTCGGAAGAACAACAAATCACGTAACAACGAAGGAAGAAAAATGACACAAGTTACCATGCGCGATCTGCTTGAAGCAGGTGTTCACTTCGGTCACCAGACCAATCGTTGGAATCCAAAAATGCGCCCGTACATCTTCGGTGCCCGCAACGGAATCCACATCGTCGACCTGAGCCAGACGGTTCGCATGTTCGCCGAAGCCTACGATTTCCTGACCAACGTCGCTGCGAAAGGCCAGAGCGTTCTGTTCGTCGGCACCAAAAAGCAGGCTCAGGATGCAATCCGTGAGCAGGCTGACCGCGCCGGACAATACTACGTCGTCAACCGCTGGCTCGGTGGAACCCTCACCAACCTGCGCACGATCCGTAACTCCACCGACCGCCTCATCGAGCTCGACAAGATGCTGGCAGAAGGCACGATCGCTCGTTACACCAAAAAAGAAGGCCTCATGTTCGCTCGTGAGCGCGCCCGTCTTGAAAACAACGTCGGTGGTATCCGTGAAATGACCGCCCTTCCAGGCGCTCTGTTCATCGTCGACCCGAAGAAAGAAGACATCGCCGTCAGCGAAGCCAACAAACTTGGAATTCCCATCGTTGCTATCTGCGACACGAACTGCGACCCAAGCAACATCGACTTCGTGATCCCGGGCAACGACGACGCCATCCGCGCAATCCGTCTGTTCGCATCCGCAGTCGCTGAGGCTTGCCTTGAAGGCGCTCAAGTCGTCAACGCACGCCGCGAAGAAGGAGCACGCAGCTCACGCCAGGCCGCAGCCGATTCCAAAGTCGACGCAAAGCCTGAGCCAGAAATCCAGCGCGTCTCGCGTCCAGAGCAGCCACGCGAAGAATCCGGCAAGTCAGAAGCCTGATTCTTAACCCACGAATAGCCCTCGATTGACGCTGTGACTTTTATTACAGCGCCAATCGAGGGCGTTTATCGCATCGATTGAATCGACCCATTTTCTGCACTACATGCTTTTGGAAGGAGCAACGAGTATGACGATTACTGCTAAGCAGGTTAAAGAGCTTCGGGACATTACCGGCGCTGGTATGATGGATTGCAAAAAAGCTCTTCAGGAAACCAATGGCGATCTCGACGGTGCCATCGAAATTCTCCAGAAAGCAGGCTCCGCTGCCGCCGCTAAAAAAGCCGGACGCATCGCCGCAGAGGGCCTCATCGGCACGTACCTCTCCAACAACAACAAAACCGGCGTAATCTCGGAAGTCAACTGCGAGACCGACTTTGTCGCTCGCAACGATCAATTCCAGACGCTCGTCAATACGATCACCACCACAATCGGTGAGTCGGACGTTGCTGATGTTGAAAGCCTTGAAAAAACCACGATTTCAAGCCTTGGCAAAACCGTCGAAGAATACACCGGTGAGCAGATCAACACGATCGGCGAGAAAATTTCGACCCGTCGTTTTGTGAAATTCAACGCAACCAACGGCCTTGTCGCTGACTACATCCACGCCGGCGGCCAGATTGGCGTTCTCGTTCATGTAGAAGGCGGAAACAACGAAGAAGTTGAAGGATTTGCCCGCGACGTCGCCATGCACATCGCAGCAATGAACCCTCCCTACCTCACCGCCGAAGAAATCCCGGCTGACGTTCGTGCAAACCACGAACGTATCCTGACCGAAGCTGCCGAAGAATCCGGCAAACCAGCCGCTATCGTCCCCAAAATCGTTGCCGGACAGATCGCAAAATGGTGTGCTGAGAGCAGCCTCATGAACCAGGCGTTCGTAAAAGATAGCGACATCACCATCAGCCAGCTTCAAGACCGCTACGAAGGAATTACCATCGTCGGTTTCGCTCGCTTCGAAGTTGGTGAAGGTAATGAACGAAAGCAGGAAAAAAGTATGAGAGAAGAAGTGGCCGAGCAGTTGCGCAGCAGCAAATAAGTCTTACTTTCATTCTTGAGAGCGCCCAACGAATGGGCGCTCTTTTTTTGCATCATATCCAACGCATTAACTGCACTAACCGCTACCAGGACGATTATTCAATGACTCAACCTCGATTTAAGCGTGTTCTGATTAAGCTCTCCGGTGAAGCCCTCCAGGGCGACCGTGGCTATGGAATCTGCCCGGACCGACTCTCGACGTTCGCCAGCGAGATTGCAGAAATTCAGCAAATGGGACTCGAAGTTGCAATCGTAATCGGAGGCGGAAATATCTTTCGCGGCGTTGCAGGTAGCACCGCCGGTATGGACCGCGCCTCAGCCGACTACATGGGCATGCTCGCCACCGTAATCAACGCACTCGCACTCCAGGATGCGATCGAGCGCATCGGTGTACCGACGCGCGTACAGACCGCTATCGAAATTCAAGAAGTCGCCGAACCCTACATTCGACGACGTGCCACACGACATCTTGAACACAAACGCGTTGTGATCTTTGCCGCCGGAACCGGAAACCCATATTTCACCACCGATACCGCAGCTGCCTTGCGTGCGATGGAGATTCATGCCGAAATTATCCTCAAAGCAACCAATGTCGATGGCGTTTACGACAGCGATCCGAACAAAAATACTGACGCTGTCAAATTTGAACGGTTGAATTATATCGACGTTCTCGCTAAGAATCTTCGTGTCATGGATTCCACCGCAATTAGCCTTTGCATGGAAAACCGTTTACCCATTATCGTCTTCGATCTCCATCAGGCCGGTAACATGAAGCGCGTAATTATGGGCGAAAAAATCGGCACGCTGATTTACGCCAATGAAGATCGATCTCAATAAGTTTTCAAGCAACGAACAGATTAACACACGAGTCAGACGTCTAAGCGCCTGGCCAACGCTTAAATCTAAGGAGGAAACGTGCTCCCCGAAATTGTCAGTGATCTGAAAGCATCGTATGAAGAAACTCTCGCCGAACTTCGCCGTGAACTTGCAAAAATTCGCACAGGACGCGCTAACCTCGGCATGTTGGACAGCGTTCGGCTCGACTATTATGGTCAGCCAACCCCGATTAGCCAGGTTGCCACAATGCGCGTTGCGGAAGCCAGGATGATCACGATTCAACCCTGGGAGCGTAACCTGATCGTTGATATCGAACGTGCAATCATGCAGGCCGATCTCGGACTCAATCCATCCAACGATGGCGTGCTTATCCGCGTACCCGTTCCAGCACTCACCGGTGAACGCCGCGTTGAGCTCGTTAAAGTCGCAAAGCGCGTTGGCGAAGACCACAAAATCGCTCTTCGCAATCAGCGCCGCGACGCAAACGACTTGCTTAAGGAACTGGAAAAATCGTCGGAGATCACTGAAGACGAAATGCACAAGGGATTTGAGAAAATTAACGCCCTCACAGAAGAGTTTAGCAACAATATCGACGCGACTCTGAAGGCCAAGGAAGAGGAAATCCTGGACGTTTAATTTCTAGATAATCTCGAACACGTATAAAAATAAAACCAGGCCTGCCAGCATTAGCAGACCACTGAGCGCGATCAGCCCCAATTCGACCATCCCCAATGGTTCTCGGATTGGGGCATTTGTTTGTGTCTCCTGAAAATCCGGCTCAGGTAGTGATGGAGCATTCACAGCAACATCTGGAACCGCTTCAGCCAGGGGAAATTTGACCGGCTCAGAAACATCCGCAAATCCGTCAGCTCCGGTATCAACCTTCACCTCTTCAACCGCTGCCTTCGGACTATCCAACGCTGCCAGGTGCGCTTCTAACGGATCGTGAAAGACTAACCCCACGTTACCGATCAACACACGATCCCCACTTCGCAATGGTTGAAACGCCTTACAAACGCTGCCATTTACACGAATCAGCTCACCGCCCTCCCCAATGACCTCAATTCCGTAGCCGTCGCCATCGCGTTTCACTTCACCAACACGTCCTGAAATCGCCGGATGAATCACATGTACCAACGATTCCGGATCATTACCGATCCAACCTTCCGACAGATCATCGGGCAGCATCACCCGCCGACCCTTTCCAAGCCCGTCTAAAAACTCCAGAAAAGCCGTCTCACGATTTTCGGCATTCATAGGCTTGAGCGCTTCCGACATCATCTGCCGCAGCATTATAGTCGACTCCGCCAACGTAAAGCCTTCACACAACAGACTTTCGATCTCAATGCGGATAGCCATGTCGAGTATGTGCAGCACATTGCCCGACTTTATCGGTGCAGGAACATGAGGCTCAAGCCGTACTCCATTTAGATAAGTCCCGTTTGTCGACCCAACATCGACAACTTTATAGTCGCCCTTTTCATTAAAAAACGTCAGGTGATGACTCGAAACTATCGGAAACGGCAGACGAATCTCGCACTGTGAACCACGTCCCAATTTAACCTGCGGTTGATCAAACCCGACCGAACTGGGCGCTCCCCCTCCCGACGGCTGAATTGTTAATCGAAGTACCCCCATAATCCCCTCGCCTTTATACCTGAAC
>JBEBSM010000298.1:0-5054 GCA_040394315.1 Lujinxingia vulgaris | reverse complement strand
AATCTGTGGGTCGTGGGTTCGATCCCCACACGGCTCATGTGTCCCTATCGTCTAGCCTGGTCCAGGACACCGGCCTTTCACGCCGGCGACACGGGTTCAAATCCCGTTGGGGACACTATAAGAAAAGCGACTTTATCAAACATTGATAAAGTCGCTTTTTTTTGTGTTAATCGCAGTCGAGAACAAAGATTACATGTTTGTGGATTCCGCGGCCAAGCCATGCGTGATGCCTTGTTTTCAGGTTGATGTCGTGGAATCGTCTGGACCATCCTTCGGTCGTATCGAAGTTGAGCGGTTCTTTGCGCATTCCACGCAGGCGGTTTGCATTGTGGTCGAGAAAAGTCGTGCGACGCCTGTCGAAATCGCTGATGTAGACGGTTTCGAGAATGATGAGTTTCCGGCAAACCCGTGCGGCTTCTTTTAGTACCTGGTCTGGATCGTGGCAGTGATGCAGGACGTAGGCCAAAATTCCGACATCGAATTGTGCATCGGCAAATGGCAAGGTCTGGCCATCGTAGGTTGAGAAGGGGAGTGCAGTTCGGTTGCGGTCGCTGACATCAACCAGATGCGTTGAGTGACCTTGTTCGAAGGCATGCAATCCGACAAAGCCCTCGCCGGCGCCGATGTCGAGAATGCTGTCGCCCGGGGTGAGGTGGGGGGCGATGGCGTTGAATTTGGCGCGCGCACGGCTTTTCAGGATGCTGTGGATGGCTTTGTCGAATGTGGCTTTTGCCGGCGAGAGCATGAATAACAGACTGAGCGGGATGAATTGAACGGCCATGATCAGGATCTTTGCGTTTTGAGATAGATTGGGGACGTAGAAAAGGTAGCTGAGGGGGACGAGCAGGCTAAAAACGATGAGCGGAATGTAGATCTGGCGTTGTGTGAGTAGCGCGCAGAGTAAAACGGGTGTCAGGTACCAGGGGTGAAAAACGGGTGAGAGGAAGACGTATGCGGCCAGTGCGGCGGTGAACCCGAGGATGAGTCGGTCGGTACTGCGACCGTTCTGGGTGATTGCAGCGAGTGCGATGATGGAGATGGTTGCAAGGTTGAGCCAGGGCGTGATCAGGTGTTGAACGGGCGGTGTGATCCCTTCCTGATAGCCCGCGAGATGTTGAAGGATGTAGAATATAGGGGCGTTGAAGGAAAATGTTTTGGCGTAGAGCGCAAACGAATCCTGGTGGTTTGCAAGAAGTTCGGGATGCCAGAAAAGGGTGTATCCGGCAGCGAGAGACAGCGTGCTGAGTACGGCCGTGGTGGCGGCGGCAAACAGGGAATGTTTGCGCAGGAGATAGACGGCAAGGACGGGGGCGATGACGAGGACTGTGGGCTTGAAAAGTGCTGCGATGCCGAGCGCAAGGCCTGCTTTTAGTGCGGGTTTTTCGAGAAGCGCTGCGTAAATTACCAGTAACAGGCAGGGTAAGAGCAGCGCTTCGCTGTGGCCGCCGGCGGCAAATTCCCAGTAAATGAAGGGATTCCAGGCGTAAAACAGGGCAATTACGCGGTTTTTGCCGAGTTTTTTGAGCAATTTGGCGAGTAAAACGATGGTCAGAAGGTCAGCGAGTAAGAAAAGAAGGCGGATTGCGCGTTCGGCAGGAAATTGCGCGATTTTGGATACAACGACGCCGGTGGCGAAGGTGAGCTGGGCCAGCGGTGGATAAACGGTGTGATAAATTGGCGAGTTTAGTTTGTCGTAATTTTCGATGTTGGGAGCAATGTGCTCGAAAATATCGACAAACATGGCGGGTGTATAGGCGTAGGGATTGTGGGCGGCGAGCAAAAGTTGGCCGTCCCAGGCATATCGATAGACGTCGTCGGAGAGGGAAACGGGTGCGGCCAGTGCGCCGATGCGCAGGATTGCAGAGGACGCGACTAAAAAGATCAGCCAGTGGTGTCGGGAGATTTTTGGGGATTGGAAATTTGAGAAATTTCGCCAGATGAGGGTGGCGAGCAGCGCTGAGGACGCGGCGAAAAGACCGAAGAAAAGGGTGAGGTTTTCGCGGGGTGGGGAAAAATTACTCAGAAAAGCAGTGAGGGCGGCAATCAGGATGATGGGTATCCAGATTGCCGCCCATTGCTTTTTAGAAATATGCTGGTGCGCTGCGTTCAATGTTGTGAACCGCGTGTGTGGGGAAGATCAGTTTACGCGCACGACGTGGTAGTTCTTTTTGCCGGCGCGCAAGACGAGCATGGATTCGCTGGCGAGGTGCTCGAGGGTGACGACGGCTTGCGGATCGTCGTTGCGATCGTTGTTGATGTAGACGCCGCCTTGTTCGAGAAGTCGTCGGGCCTGGCCTTTGGATTTCTGGAGGCCGGTTTCAACGAGCAGGTCAATCAGCGAGAGATCTCCGGCTTCGAGGCGTGCGCGCTCGACGGAAGTGGAAGGTACATCGGCGAAAATTGATTCCAACTCACGGTCGGAAAGTCCTTCGATTTTCTCGCCGAAGAGCATTTTGCTGGCGCGGATGGCGCGGTCGGTTTCGTTCTGGCCGTGGACGAGTGTGGTGACTTCAGCAGCCAGGCGTTGTTGGATCTGGCCGCGGTTTTCGCCAGTGTCGAGCTCGGCCTGAAGTGCCTTGATGTCGTCTGCGGACATGAAGGTGAAGTAGCCCAGGAATTTAATGACGTCGGCGTCGTCGATCGTGAGCCAGTACTGGTAGAACTGGTAGGGGCTGGTGCGTTCGGGGTCGAGCCAGACGGCACCTTTCTCGGTTTTGCCGAGTTTTTGGCCTGTGGACGAGGTGATCAGCGGAAAAGTCAGGCCGAAAGCGTCGGCGGTGGACGATTTTCTGCGGATGAAGTCGGTTCCGGCGGTGATGTTTCCCCATTGATCGGAGCCACCGATTTGCAGCGTGCAGCCGTATTCGGTCTGGAGATGGTAGAAATCGTAGGACTGGATGAGCATGTAGCTAAATTCAGTGTAGCTGATGCCCTGATCGCGCTCTTCGAGGCGTGAGCGGACGGAATCTTTGGCAAGCATGTGGTTGACGCGAAAGTGGCGTCCGACGTCGCGCAAAAAGTCGATGAAGGTCCACTGATTGATCCAGTCGGCGTTGTTGACGATGGGCGGCGCGGTGGCCTGGCGCTGGTGTGCGCTTTTGTCGATGGTGTCGGGATGCAGGGTGAGTGCGCGGTCTAAAATGGCGCGAAGTTGGTTGCCGATGCCGACGATGTTTTCGGCCAGGGCTTCGCTGGTGAGCAGGTTTCGCTCGACGCTTTTGCCGGAAGGATCGCCGATCAGGCCGGTTGCGCCGCCGACGAGCGCGAGCGGATTGTGGCCGTGGCGTTGGAAATTGGCGAGCATCATGATGGCCATGAGATGGCCAACGTGGAGGCTTGGGCCGGAGGGATCGAAGCCGCAATACAGGGTTGCGGGCTTGTCGGCCAGGGCCTTGTCGAGTTCGTCGTGGGTAGTCTGGTGAATGAGCTGGCGCCAGGCGAGCTCTTGGAGAATGGAGCTTTTGAACGTTGTCATGATTTTACTTTGCGTAGTCGATGGCGCGAGTTTCGCGGATTACGGTGACTTTGATCTGACCGGGGTAGATCAATTCGTTTTCAATTTTGCGAGCGATTTCACGGCTGAGTGTATAAGCCTGATCGTCGTTGACGTTGGAATGTTCGACCATGACGCGGATTTCGCGGCCGGCCTGGATTGCATAAGTCTTTTCGACGCCCTCAAATTCCATCGAAATGCGTTCGAGATCTTCGAGGCGTTTGACGTAGGTTTCCAGAATTTCGCGACGTGCGCCGGGGCGTGCGCCAGACAGTGCGTCGGCGGCAATAACCAGGTGTGCGATGACGGAGTTTTGGGGCTCGTCGTTATGATGCGCGGCGATGGCATTGCGGACGATTTCGTGTTCGCCGTATTTGCGGGCGATGTCGGCGCCGATAACCGCGTGGCTGCCGTCTTGTTCGTGGGTGAGTGCTTTACCCATGTCGTGGAGCAGGCCGGCGCGGCGGGCGAGTTTGACGTTGACGCCGAGTTCGGCAGCCATGAGGCCGCATAAAAAGCCGACTTCGATGGAGTGTGCCCACATGTTCTGGCCGTAACTTGTGCGGTATTTGAGGCGGCCGAGTAATTTGATGATTTCCGGGTGCAAACCGTGGATTCCCAGCTCAAAAGCGGCCTTTTCGCCGGCATCTTTGATGATTTGGGCGACTTCTTGCTCGGTTTTAAGGGCGACTTCTTCAATGCGCGAGGGATGAATGCGGCCGTCGCTGATGAGTTTTTCGAGCGTAAGGCGTGCGATTTCGCGGCGAACGGGGTCAAAACCGCTGATGATAACGGCTTCCGGGGTGTCGTCGATGATGACGTCGATGCCGGTTGCGGCTTCGAGTGCGCGGATGTTTCGACCTTCACGACCGATGATGCGGCCTTTCATATCGTCGCTTGGAAGTGCGACGACGCTGACGCATTTTTCGGCGACGTAATCACCGGCGTAGCGTTGAACGGCAACGGCGATGATTTGTTGTGCGCGTTTGTCGGCTTCTTCGACCGCGGTTTCTTCGATTTCCCGAACCTTTTTCGAAGCTTCGATGGTCGCCTCGCCGGTCATGCGTTTGATGATTTCGTTGCGGGCTTCTTCGGCGGTGTAGGAAGCGACGCGCTCAAGCACTTTTTGGACGCTGGCAGCTTGTTCGTTGATTTCGGCTTCGCGCGCGGAAAGTACTTTTTGTTGCTCAAGACTGGCTTCTTCGCGGCGCTTGTGGTCGGACTCGCGCTCATCGAGCTTGATAGCACGCTGATCGAGGGTGGATTCACGTTTGGTCAGGCGATCTTCGATTTCACGAAGTTCGGCGCGGCGTTCTTTTTGCTCTTGATCTGCATCTTTTTGTGCGGTCAGGATGAGCGAGCGGGCTTCCAGCTCGGCGTCTTTGACGAGTGTTTCGGCTTTGTCTTTGCTGCGTTCTTCGATCCTTCGCGATTTTTCTTCGGCTTCGGCACGTACTTCTGCACGGACTTCGGTGGCAAATCGCTCGGTTAACTCGCGGCGTACTGGCTCGACCAGCTCCTGGCGAACGTATTGTTCAACGCGTCGACTGGTTTTTTCTAT
>JBEBSM010000297.1:0-5062 GCA_040394315.1 Lujinxingia vulgaris | reverse complement strand
GCGCTGAGGCCGGGGGTGGCGAAGACGGTGGGGGCGATTGCGAGGCTTGGGTTGAAGGCTTGCTGGCTTTTTTCGGGGTCGTTTCCGAAGGGAAGAGAAACCCAGTAGACGCCGAGGTAGCGGTAGGCGGCGGCGTAGAAAAAGTCGGGTTGGTGGGCGACGATGAAGTCCATGGTGGCTTTGATGTCGTCTTTTCTGGCGAGTACGGTGGCGATGCCTTCGATGCGGGCCCAGTTGCCGAGGTTGGCGCTGTACCAGTAAAGGGCGGGGATTGCGGTGATGTTGGCGTGTTGGACGGCTTCGGGCCAGGGTGTGCCGGCGCTGATGTTGGCGACAAATTCGGGGTCGCGGAGTTTGAGGGCCATTTCGGCGGCGGCGATGCCTTTTTCGTAGACGGCCATCATGGTGGGATGATTGGCTTGTTCGTCGTCGCCGATGAGGCGGATGTGGCTGTCGGCTAGCAGGTGGTAGGCGCGGGCGAGGTGCGCGTAGATTTCGGCGTGTTCGTTGTCCTGGGTGGACTTGGGTAATTCGGTGAGTGGAAGCTCTAGTGCGGCGTGCCAGAAGGTGATGGCGGCTTCGAGTTCGGTGCGGTTCGCGCGTTGTTGCCAGGCATTTTGGGCCTGTTCGAGGGTGTTGTGGAATGCCTGGTGTTGGGCTTTGAATTGTAGACTGGGTTCGGCGGCAGGTGTTGCGTCGGTAATCGAATCGGGGCGCGTGGTTTGTTGGCTGGATGTGCAGCCCGATAGGATGAAAACGAGGACGATGAAGGCTTCGCGTACGTATTTGGTGCGAATGTTGAGAGGGCGGTATTTCATGAATCGAACTCCGGGGAGCGGCTGTGGTATAGACCAGGGTAATCGTAGATTGCAGTTGATTGCAGTGTACTTTAGGGGATGGACGGCGGTGGTGTAAAGGTGGGCAGCGGTTTGCGTGGTCGGGTTGTGGGCGTCGTTGGGGCGCGCGGATTTGTTAGTGAGTAGGAAATGATAAACGGGCAGTTGGGTACGATGTTTGATCGGGTGTTGGCGTGGACGCTGGGTAGTGGCGTCGTGCTGGGTAAGAACCTGATTAGTTTTTTGCTGATTTTGTTTGTCGGCTGGTTGATTGCGCGGCTGGCGTCGCGAACGATTCGGTTGGCGCTTGAGAAATCGCATTTGAAGCCATCGCCGATGTTTATACGGTTTTCGATCAATGTGACGGGTCGGGGGTTGATGTTGATTGCGGGCATCGTCGGCCTGGGGGTGTTGGGGGTGGATACCGGGGCACTGATAGCGGGGCTTGGTGTGTCGGGGCTTGTGCTGGGTTTTGCGCTCAAGGATACGCTTTCGAATTTCGCGGCGGGTGGTTTGATCTTGTTGTATCGTCCGTTTGATCTGGGGCATTCGATTGAGGTGGGCGGTGTGGCCGGTATTGTGAAGGATCTGACGTTGGTTGCGACGATTTTGCATACGGCTGACAATCGGGTGATCATGATTCCGAATTCCAAGGTCTGGGGAAATAACATCGTGAATATATCGTTGATGAAAACGCGTCGCGTGGATTTGACGATCGGGGTGGATTATCTGAGCGATGTTGATCAGATCAGTGCGCTTTTGGAAGATATTATGTTGGCGCACGAGATGGTGTTGCAAAACCCGAAACCGATGGTGACTTTGCGGTCGCTGACGTTGGTGTCGGCAGGCTATTTGGTGAGTGCGTGGGTGAATGCAGCGGACTACGAGCAGGTACGTGAAGAGCTGTTGAAGACGATTAAAAGTCGTCTGGAGGAAGCGAAAATTACCGCTGCCTGAATGTGAATTTCGAAGCAACACCAGATAGTTGGCAACAAATCCTGGAAAGTATCGAAAACAATATGGGTCGTTTGGATGGGCCTGATTGGTTTTGAAACCTATTGATATTTTTTAGGAGAGTCCGATGGGATTGTTGCGAATTTATAGGGTTTTGTGGGTCGGTGTTTTGGTTCTTGGTGTCTTTGCAAGTGCTTGCGTAGGGGTGGAGCCGCCATTTTCGGAGTCATCGCGTGCAACAGATCGGGAAGGTTCGTTTGCGGCGGAATCGCAGAAAAGCCAGACTGGCGAAAAGCGTGCGGGCAGTCAGGGCAAGTCGGACGAGCTAGCGGTTGATGGGGGATGGGCGGATGCGGAAGAAACCGGGACGTCGGATGCATCGATGGATGTGGGCGTCGATTTACAGGACGTTGATGCAAACGTCGGGTTAGAGGAGGCGGGTGACATGGGCGATTTTGAGGGAATGCCGGAAGGTACAAACGAGGGATGCGTGCAGATGTGCGAGCTGTTGGAGTCGTGTCATGGCTTGCCGGCGGGTGTTGCGGACATTGAAGCGTGTCGGATGGGGTGTGGACAATCGGCGTATGATGGTGTGCTGACGGAGCGTGATCTTCGATGCGTGAAGGGGGCGACAGATTGCCGTGAACTGGCACAGTGCATGCAGGGTTTTAGGGGGTGTGATGAGCCTTGTGATGCGGTGATGCGCTGCGGACTTCAAGAGGAACCTGACGATTGCAGGCTGTGGTGTGGTGTGGGGATTGGAAGCGGCGCGGTTCGGATTGAGCAGTTTCATTGCATGGAGGAGCTCAGTAATACGATGCGTTGTGAGGAGATGGTGGACGTGTGTGAATTGAGCTGGCTGCTGTAAGTTTTGATAATTATCAACGCTCAACGTAAGCCAGACGGCAAAATTTGGTGAGTGTTTAGGGAGATGGGAGAGGCTGTGGTAACATCTCTGTGAATGTACAGTGAGCGTTGATTTGTATGAACGATTGGAATGGAGAAGCGTGCAGATGAAAATGCGAATGTCTGGATGGATGGCCGTACTTTTGAGCGTGACCCTGGTGGGCTGTGTGGCGGAATTAACGCCAGGCAGTGGGGTAGGAAATAACGGGCTTGGGGGTAACGTCGAGGGTGTCGGTGGACAGGGGTCGGATGCAAGCGCTGATACGGGCAATGTGTTGGAAGACGGCTCTGGCAGCCCATCCGGTGATGACGATGTATCTTCAGGTGGTGACGATGCTTCGGATGAAGATGCGGGTTTTGAAGATGGAGCTGATGCCGGATCGAATGGTGGTTCGGATGTCGGTTCCGATCCGAACCCGGATGTTGGAGCGGATGTAGGGAAGGATGCAGATCCGGTGGAAGCGCCAAAGGCAAAGGTGGCGTTTGTGAGTCCTGCCAACGGTGCAAGCGTTGCCAATCCGGTGAAATTCACGATTACGGCGTCCAATGTGTCGACGGTTCAGATCGAGGCGGATGAATGGCCGCTGGCGCCGGCGCCCTGGAATCCGAGCACAAAAACCACGCTGGAGTACACTTTTTCGGGCACAGGCTTTGAGCGGACTGTTGTTTTGTTTGGCTACGATGCGCAGGGAAAAGAGGTCGCCAGAGATACGATTCGCATGACGGTTAAGGCGGCGGCCGTTCAGGAACCACCGCCGCTGGGCAAGGGAACGTCGATGGGGACGTTCGTAAACACCTATTATTATGTCGAGGAAGAAACCGCGCATACCGGGGCGGCAACTTCGACGTTCTACGATCGTAACTGCAATGTGTTGGCAAAAGTGCCGGCGTCTTTTGCGACGCTTGCGTGTATTGAGGGAACTGCGAAGTTAAAAGATGGCAGAGTCATCAACTATGCAACCAACACGCAATGTGGTGGTCCGTGCAAGTTTACCTGGGCCACGATGGATCCGGCGCGTTTTCCGTGGGGGCAGGGCAACCGTGCGAACGCGTTGGTGCCGCTGATTTCCTGGGCAGTTGATACCAGTGTGATTGCTAACGGGACCGTCGTGTACGTGGAAGAATGGGATGGTAAAATGATTCCAAAGATCGGTACGCTCGGCGGTAAAAAGCACGATGGCTGTTTTAGAGCCGATGATGTGGGTGGTGGAATCAAAGGAAAGCATGTCGATATGTTTACGGGCTCGATTGCCATGTATCGCGAGCTTAATAAGACGTTTCCGACACGCACTTCGTTTACGGTTTACAAGAATTCTCCACGGTGTGCTCATTTGAAGTAATCATGAGTCATGGGTTCGTAGCGCGTTGAACGAAATTACAAAAAGTCCGCTCCTTTATAATAGGAGCGGACTTTTTTCTAACTTACAATCTACCAATCATCTTGATTATCCAGGAATCACGCGACACTCGCCGGTGAAGCAATAAAAGCCGTCTTCACATTGTGAGTCTTTGATGCATGGACAGGTGGTTTCGGCGGACTTTGTGTTGTTGTCTTCGCGGCATTCGTTGAAGCGACCGTTGCCTTCGCCGTCGTTGTCTACGTCGGCGCGGATGCCAAGCGTGCCCAGTTCGCCGATGGCGACAGGTGGGTTTGCCCAGTCGTAGGAAATGGTTTCGCGGCCGCCGGGAAGCAGGGGAATGGTGGTTTTGAGAACGGTGATCAGGACGTCGTTTGCATCGAAGAGGGCGACGTCCATGCCGTCGGGTACGCCGCGGTCGCCCTGGTTTACGACGGTTACTTCAACCTGAGCGCCATCCAGGCCGCAGGTCATTGCGATGTTGAGAATGGCCAGGTCTGGTGCATCAAAAATGCCTTCGCCCTGGACGTTCTGGCGGAAGTTGTTGAGCGTACTCATCGCGTGGTTGGGCAGCTGGCCGCGAGGAATTGCGCCGGGGCGATTGACGGTGCCAGGGCAGAGCGCGTCGTTGAGACCGTCGCATACGTTGGTGACCGAATAAGCGTGCTGGTTCCAGACCGGGCGCGTGTTGACCCAGCGGTTTTCGCGGTCTTTGATGACGCGGATACCGCGGGATTCGCCGCCTTTTTCGACAAACCCTGGCCAGCGATTTGTGCATTGTGTGGTAAGTGGGGGCGAATAATTGTTGCTGATCACGACGATATCGGCCGAGAAATCGCCGTCGGCATCGACGATAACGGGTAGCTCGCGGGTGGTGCCGCTGGTGTTTGCGACTTCGAACAATATTTCGGTTGTTCCATCGCCGTTGCCGGTGCCGTCGAATACGCGAAGGAAACACTCGTCGCCGTAGATGACTTCGGCTTTTCCGTCGCCCTGGAAGTCAAACAC
>JBEBSM010000296.1:0-5082 GCA_040394315.1 Lujinxingia vulgaris | reverse complement strand
TTGAGCGTCTTGTAACCAGGTACGCAGCGCGTCGATGTTGTGGCCATAATCTTGATATTTAGCCATAAGCTCGCGACCAAACACATGGATTTCTTCGACAAGCAGATGGAGTTGACGGCCGACTTCCAGTGCTTTGAGACGTGCTGAACGCTGTATGAAATGTTCATCCAAAAAGTTCCAGAATGACTCGAACCCAGATTCTTCGAGTTGTTGTTTCGCGTTGTGTTCGTCTGCAGATCTTCTGGCTTTCAGCGCGTCCAGGCCGGAGATGGCAAAGCAGCCGGCGATATGGGAACCAACATTTTCGTCAACATATTCGAGAAGCTGTTGCGTTTGTGCCGCGCGCTGGTCGCCTTCACCTAATCGGTCAACTTTATTGATGAGGACGATCAATCTTTCATTACCGCCTTGAAGAACTTCGATGCGTTCAAATTCAGTTTCCGACAAAACCTGGTTGGCGTCGAGTACCCACAGGATTGCTTCCGCGTGCTCAAATGCCCATTGGGCTGCTTGTTCGTGACGCTCGTCCAGGGCATTGAAACCAGGGGTGTCCCAGAAATGGACGGAACGGAGTTCGGTGTGTGGATAGAGATAGTCGAGGCGTTCAATTTTGTCGGCATCGCTTTTCATGAGTGAACGAGCGGTTTCAAAACTTACTTCGCGCTGATTACCATCGAGATAGACGACGCGTGCCGCCTTGCGCGGTCCGTATTGCATGATGCAGGGATGAGCAGTGGTCGGTAAAACACCGGTTGGAACGACCTCCTCGCCGAGAATGGCGTTGATGAGCGTTGATTTTCCGGCATTGAATTCACCCAGGACGGCAATCGAGAGCGGGGCGTCGAGTTGATTGATAAGCAGTTGGATCGAACTCAAAAACAGTGCCAATTGCGGGTTTTGGCTGATGAAATCACGCAGTTGAACGAGTGCCTTCATGACATCGGCCGGATCGTCGAGTATTTCTGGTAATGTCCACGCGGGGCGCAATTTGACGAGTGTGTGGCTGAGTTCGAGCTGGATTGCGGCGGTCTGGATGGGATCTTTGCTGGCGTAAAGCGCTTCGCGTAGCGCAACAACAGCTTCGGCCGGATCGCCAGAAGCCAGTGCAACCTGTGCAAAAACGAGTAAGAATTCCGGTTCGCGTTCGTTGGTGTCAAAACTGATATTTTCGAGCGTTCGTCTGGCGCTGACAAAATCGCCAAGGGCGAGCTGACTTTTGCCCAGTCCTCGTTGCGCTTCGCGGGTTGATTCGGGAGTATCGCCTGGAATTGCGCGTGCGAAAAAATCAGCAGCCTGAGCCGGGTTCGCAGTGAGAAGGCTTATGCGTCCGGCACCGAGGAGTGCCTGATTTTGACGAGCATTGCTATTTAATGCGATTTGATACGACTCGAGAGCTGTCTTGAAATTGGAGATCGCCTCGTTTAACTGGCCGAGAAGTACAAATACTTCCGTGCGAGCTTGTGTGTCGGCAACTTCTAAAGCGCGTAACAAATATTCGTTGGCGCGCATGTAATCAGATGTCGCTACGCAACTTCTGGCCGCGCCGATCAGCGCTTCGCGATTGCGTGCGTCTAGCTTGAGTACGTTTTCGTAGGCAATGCGTGCTGCGGCATGATTAAGGCTGGCCTCTTCGATTCTACCCAGCACGAGCATTGCTTGTTTTGAGGTTAGCTGGTCTTGAATGGATAGCATGAGTTCGCGAGATTCTTCGAGATTTCCGCGAGAAAGCAGCGCTTCGGCCAGCGTGAGGATGACTTCTGGATGTTGAGGACTGAGGCGAAGAGCTTTGCGTAGTTCGTTGATCGCCTTGTCTGCACGATGTTGTTGAAGATAAGTGCGCGCAAGTCCGTGCCTGATTTCGTATTCAAGTTCACTGAAATTCGCGTTGTTTCTCGCGCAAGTAAGCGCGCGTTGAAAATGGATGTGTGCCTGCGCAAAATTTTGAGCTTTTTCGAACGTCAGCCCAAGCGCCAGATGGGTGGTGGTGTCTTCGCGCAGGCTCAGGGCAGTTTGAAGAGACTCGGCCGCGGCTCCATAGTTCAGACTATAATAGTGACACAATCCGATCAGATAATGCGTTCGTTCAAATTCAGGACGCGTACGCGCGGCGGCTTCCAAGATCCTGAGGGCAGCCGAATAATCCTCTCTTTGAATCGCCTGGTTTGCGCGTTCATGTGATGAGCGAATATCGTCTGGAAGTAGGATTTCCCCAAGTACATCGCCAAATCGACCGCTTATCTTATCGGTTATTTTATCAAAAAGGTTCATGGGTTCTCAGAAAAGTGGACTTGTTATTTTGTTCAGTGAATTGCTAGTATATCTGTGCACGTTGTGGCGTGAGGCAAGTTTATTTTAAATAGTAAGCAACATTTTCAAAATTTTGACGATAACATATATGGGGACAATCAAAGCCCTGCCTTCGTAGAAGTATCCAATGAGACGCGTGGACGGCAATGGACGAAGATTTGACGTAATGCCTGCCACGTGATTAATACAGAGCAATCGCATGGTCGATTGTTTTCAAAGAACCTTAACAGGATGGAGAATAGCGATGAGCTTGAACAAAGCAATGATTATTGGGCGATTGGGCAACGATCCGGAAGTCCGCTATGCGCAAAGTGGCACGGCGATGGGGAACTTCAACCTGGCGACCAATGAGTCCTGGATGGATAAAAGTGGTCAGCGCCAGGAGAAGACGGAATGGCACCGGATTGTGGTTTTTGGAAAGCAGGCCGAAAACTGCGCCAAATATCTCAAGAAAGGACGCCAGGCGTACGTGGAAGGACGTCTTCAAACGCGTGAATGGGAAGATCGCGATGGAAACAAGCGCACGACCACTGAAATCGTAGCGCAGACCGTACAGTTTCTTGATGGCGGTGGTGCTGGTGCAGATCGATCGGAGGGCGGCGGTGAGCGTTCCGGTGGCGGTTCGTTTAACCAGCGTGATTCGGGACCGCCTCAGCAGGAATCGAATTTCGATCAATCGTTCAACGATGACGATATTCCGTTCTGATCGAACCATGATCGGATGTTGATCGAGCAGTAAATAAAAACCCCGTCTGGACGCTTTGAGCGCTCAGACGGGGTTTTTGTTCATGGTGTAATCAGGTGACTAAGCGGTCAGGTAAATGAAGATTTTACCAGGTTCAGATCAGCCTTATCGTGAACACCGAAGCGGTCGACAATGGTCGAGCTGGCTTCGTTAAGTCCGAGGACTTCGACCTCGGTTCCGAGGCTACGCAATTTGAGTACGACTTTGTCGAGCGCAGCTACCGCGGTGATGTCCCAGAAATGTGCATGATGCAGATCGATGGTCACCAGGGGGACAATTTCTTTGAAATTGAAGGCGTTTGTGAACTTGTCGGCCGAACTAAAAAAGACCTGTCCGGTAACGGTGTAGATGCGATGGTTTGTAACGGCGTCGAGTTTAGAATCGATATGCAAAAAGTGGCCAATTTTGTGCGAGAAGAAAATAGCTGTCAGCAAAACGCCGACGAGCACGCCGTAGGCCAGGTTGTGGGTCGTTACAACCACCGTAACGGTCGCGATCATAACGATGTTGCTGGAGAGCGGATAATGTCGAAGATTCCGCAGGGATTGCCATTTGAACGTTCCGATGGATACCATAATCATGACGGCGACCAGCGCTGCCATTGGAATCATTCCGACCCAGTCGCTTAAAAATACAACCAGAATCAGGAGAACAACGCCTGCAATCAGCGTGGATAAACGGGTTCGTCCGCCTGATTTTACGTTGATAACCGATTGCCCGATCATTGCGCATCCGGCCATGCCGCCAAACAGGCCGGCCGTGATGTTCGCCACGCCCTGACCCTTACATTCCCGGTTTTTATCGCTGGTCGTATCGGTCATTTCATCGACAATTGTTGCCGTCATCATAGATTCCAGTAGACCAACCACGGCCAGACCGGCTGAGTATGGGAAGATGATCTTCAGGGTTTCCAGCGTAAGCGGCACCTCCGGCCACAAGAAGATCGGCAACGTATCGGGCAACTCGCCCATATGCGCGACGGTTCGAATGTCGAGTTTTAGAAAAATCGCGACAGCCGAAAGCGTCAGGATACATACCAGCGGCGACGGTATGATTTTGCCGATTTTTGGAACGTAGGGAAAGAGATAGATGATGCCCAGGCCGGCTGCTGTCATTGCGTAGACGTGCCAGGTCACGTTCGTAAGTTCTGGCAATTGCGCCATGAATATCAATATGGCCAGCGCATTTACAAAACCCGTTACGACTGACGTCGACACAAAACGCATCAGCGCACCGAGCTTCAGGTAACCGGCTACGATCTGCAAAGCACCACACAGCAACGTTGCTGCCAGCAGATACTCAAGGCCGTGCGTTTTGACCAACGTCACCATCAGCAGCGCCATCGCCCCAGTTGCTGCGGAAATCATTGCCGGCCTGCCGCCTACAAAGGCGATGACAACGGCCATACAAAACGACGCGTACAATCCGACTTTCGGGTCAACGCCTGCAATAATTGAAAAGGCAATCGCTTCAGGAATGAGAGCGAGCGCAACAACAAGACCTGCCAGCGTGTCGCCGCGCAGGTTGGAAAACCAGTTGGTTTTAACGGATTGGAGCATCTGAATCATGAGAATTTCCGAAAAAATAAAAATCTCTCAGCACACCGAGCGCGTGACGAGTAGAAGGATGTCGTTTGGATGTATGGCTAGAATTGAGAACAGCGCGGCGCGCAAGAGCAGGGCTCCGGGCCAGGCGCTGAAACAGATATGCGAATCAATCGCATTCTTTCGGGGGGAACTCAGGGCGGCGTGGACCGCGGCGTTTCTTTTTTGTAGACGTACATGGAGTCGAGCATATTTGGGGTCAATCTCGGTGAGAATTGGCGCTTAAGAAGACATGATAGAACATGGAAAATACGCCATTCAGGTCGCACTCCGCTACCATTGCAACACTTGTTATGCAAGTAACATGTCAGGAGCGACAAATATTTAGACGATGTGTTTCTAAGTTGGGGCGCGTGTAAATATGGACACAGGCTTGACACTCTTCTTTGGGTGGTTAATAAATGAATCGCAATTCAGTGAGCTTTT
>JBEBSM010000295.1:0-5089 GCA_040394315.1 Lujinxingia vulgaris | reverse complement strand
TATTATACTTTGGAAAATCCACGATCATGCAGAAGAAAGAAACAGCCATCGAAGTAAAGGTCGGCGCTCTTGTACTCTTGTCGCTGGCGCTACTGACCGCCTTCGTTCTGATACTCGGAGATTTTTCGTTCAACGACGGCCTGGAATTCCACGTTCAATTCGACAATGCCGCCGGTCTCAAGCCCGGCGCAGACGTTGCGATTGCCGGAATCACAGTCGGAAGCGTGAGCAAACTCAAGTTTATCCGCAACGAAAACACCGCCAACACCGGCATGCACGCCGTAGCCGTTCAGGTTACCGTCCGCCTGAACCCGGTCTACCAGGACTCTGTCCGACGCGACAGCCAGTTCTACATCACCACCCGCGGCTTGCTCGGCGAGCCGTACATCGAGATTTCGACACTCTCGTTTGATGCGAAAGCGGTGGCCGCCGGCGACATTCTACGCGGCGTAGATCCACCCCGCATGGAAATCATCGTCGCCAAAGCGTCCGCCCTGCTCGACACGATCTCCAACATGCTCGACAACCCCGACGGCAACGCAAGCGAACTCATTTCGTCAACGACCTACTTCATGAAAAGCGTCGGCGGCATGGTCGGTGAAAACCGCGACAACATCGATGCCTCCATCGACAACCTCCGCCTGACCACCGAGCAAGCCAACCAATTGCTCGCCACGCTCAACACCACCATCGGTGATGGAAAGGAAGTGCGCGCCATCATCGCCGACGCACAATCCACCGCGCGCACCGCACGCAACATCAGCGTTAAGCTCGACAAACAGATCGATCCGTTGATGGCCGACGCTACCGCAACGCTTAGCAGCGCACGCAAAATCGGCGACACCGCCGAACGCATCCTCGTTGAGCGCGAACCACAGATCGCCAGCGCCGTCGACAACCTCCACGCCAGCAGCGAAAGCATCGCCACCATGACCAAGGACGGCGAAAAACTACTCGCCAAAGTCATGGCCGGCGAAGGCACCGTGGGCGCACTGCTCGTCGAACGCGAAATCTACGAAGACATGAAAGAACTGCTTCGCGTCATCAAACAACAGCCCTGGAAAATCCTCTGGAAGGAGTAATTCCCGCCCTCCAAAACCACCCCAATCCCGCACAAACAATAGCCCGGCACCCGTCTCAGAGACGGGCACCGGGCTTCTTTTTTACGCCTCCCCACAAACACGTCCACGCCCCAAACCGTGAGCAACCCGCTCAAGAGCGCCACCTGCGCTCACTTTTAAGCCCCACCCACGCTCAAGAGCGCCGGTTTGCGAAAACCATACTGAACAAGAATCCGGCTTTAAGCGCATTTGCGCTCACCCAAACCATAACGACCGCGCTCGCGAGTGCCCCTTTTGGAAAAACACACTGAACAAGAATCCGGCTTTAAGTGCCACATGCGCCCAAAAACGGACGCGCACCCCACTCGCCAGTACCCCTGTCGCTCACCAATGAGCGCACGTGGCGCTTCAAAGCGCTCCTGGAACTGGACTGGCAACAAAAAACCGCCGGGCGCGTCAGCACCCGGCGGTTTTTTCAATCAATCTCTGCAAATCAACCTTGCCCGAACATCAATGTTCGTGCGGCACGGCCGGGCGTAGCTTATCAGGAATTGATTTCCCTTCGCGCATAAGCCGGTCGCGTTCCAACCGCTTCTCAAGCTCTTCGATTCGCTCGGTAAGCTGCGTTCGATTAAAACCGGGAGCCAGCAATTGTTGAGCAATTTTCAGATGATCAATCGCTTTGCGCGGCTGGTTCAGTGAGCCTTCGTAAATCTCACCGAGCCGCAGATGAAGGTCCGCAAGCATGGCCTGTGGCGGATGTCGTTCGATAGCCTGCAGGAGAACAACCGCTGCGTCATCAAAGCGTCCCTGCATCTGCAACGACGCAGCCAGTGTGCGATACGAGAAAATATCGTTCGGATTCGCCACAATCGCGCGGCGAGTCAGCTCGGCAGATCGTACGTATTCCTTTTGTTTTAAAAGGTGCACGGCGGCTAAATACAAAACCCGCGCATCATTGGGCCTGAGTTCCAACGCCTGATCCAGCGCCCCGCCTTTCTCGTTAGGAATCGCCGAGCGATATTTTGCCAGGGCAACATTGTAGAGAACATCGCCATTATCCGGATACCAGCTCAGCGCTTTTTCGTACTCCGGAATCGCACGATCGTATTGCGCACGCAGCATCAGGTTGTCACCGAACGCTCGATTGTAGCTGGCTACCGTCGAAAAGATGACCGGCACAATGATCGCGACACCAAGCAATACCGCCACGCCACCGGCCAGCACGAAGCGTTTGCTTCCGCCGCTCGTTGTGTGTAGCGACCACACCTTAGACCAATCCTTGAAGTCATTGATCGCGGCCGACGTTCGCGTCAGCATCGCAAGACTTGCAACCCACACAAGGCTTGAGGCGCTCAACTCGATCAGTGGCGTGATGCACATAAAAATCGCACCTGCCACGAACGCCGTGAGAAGCGCCCAGTGATCGACCAGCCACGCGACCTGCTCGCTGCGATAAGTGAGCGCAGAAACCGTGATCCAGAGCACGCCACCAAACCACAGTGCGAATAACACGAGCCCGACCAGACCAAATTCGACCACGATTTTGACCAGTCCGTTGTGCGGACTTTTGAACGCCGGATAGATCTCGAACATGCCACGCACATACGGATCATCACCGCGGACCGCGCGCGTTTGAATTTGCCACCAGCTTTCCGCACCGTGACCAACGATCGGGTTTTCGGCGAACAATTCCGCGCCCACGCTCAACAAATACGCACTCGCGTCGATGCCGCTGGGCGCTTCCATGCGATCGATCGAAAACACCGGGCTGCGGACATTGTGATCGCGCAGGGCTTCCATCGGAATTTCGGATCGATCATGGATAAACGGCAACGAGGTCGAATCAGTGCTGGGCAAGGGCTGCTCAAAAGCCACCTGGCCACCGAGCACCATCAGCGCGAGAACGCCAATCAATGCGAAAACCGGCGCCAGTGCCAGAAACGAAGCCGCGCGCTGAAACACTGCGATAAGCAACGCGATGCTCATGCACACCACGCCGAAAATGCCTGCAAACAGCCAGCCGGCGGCCACACCAAAGTGCAATCCGCCGAGCAAAAAACAGGCCCCGAACAAAAAGCGCATGCGACCGGTCTGGCGAGCGATGGCGCCCATGACGATGGGGAGCGCGACGACGTAGTAGGCGGTTGCAAACGATAGGGCGTCAAACCCACCACTGACTCCCGGCGGGTCCCAGATCGGCGTTAGCGCACCGACTCCGGCCAGATCGACCAGTCCAACCAGACCGCTGCCGCCCACACCCAGCGCCACGGCCATTGCGAAGTCCAAAAACCGCAAAGGACGGCCCACCGGCGCGACGATCACCAAGACCACCGCAATCAGCGCCAGCCAGTGTGATGCACCCAGCGCTGCGGAGAAAAACTCCGGCGTCCACGCAAGCGTCACGCACACATACAGGCCAAACGCCAGCAACAACACGTTGACGCGTCCGGCAACCATCGACAGCGGACGCCCGCGCAGCATCGCCACGCCCCACGTCACAAGCGCTGCCCCACCGCCCACGCTCATCAACAGCGCGCGAAATCTTTCAAAGTTTGAAAAGCCCGTCGCGAACACGACCGGCACCAGTGCCAGCATTGCCAACACGATCCAGCTCGACCAACCAAACTTGGCGCGTTCCTCAGAACTCGCTGCAAGGTCATCGCCCTGACGTGCTTCGATTGCATCTTCCAACATATTTCCAGCCTCTATTCACTAACATTCATCGAACATCCATGGAACATACCGCTACTTTTCCAACACCTTGCTCCAGATATGCAACCTTCATTCCGCACACCCGTAAATCTTATCCCCACCCTCTGTGATTCTAGTCCGCGCCATCACAGCCAACCACTGGCAAAAGTCGCACAGCGCGCCTACCTTGTAGTGCGTACCCACCCCGTATGACAATCATCGGCTATACACGTCTTGCAGCGAGAACTCCCGTCGGTTGACACGCCTACCGTCTGGAATCTACATTGAAAAGCGGGATTACCACCCGCTCGTCTATCCTATTCGATAGCGCCTCGAGTCGGATACTTGTGAATCTCCACCAAAGAGCGGAGCGACATTGCAAATGGCCAACCAAACAACCACCACCGACATCAACTACCACGGCGAAGTCGAGCCACGTAAACGCTGGCTTGCGGTTCTTCTTAGCTACATCTGCCCGGGCCTCGGGTACATGTATATTGGCCACATCCTCAAGGGAATCACGGTCAACTTACTCTTCGTACTCTTGTTGGAAACATTTGTAATCTTGCTCAGCAAGGTCAAATTCTTTCCACACCTGCCCATCCTCGTGCTCGTCATCGCATGGATGCTCTTCAGCACCCGCGTCGCCACGCACGTGCTCGAATTGATGACACCGACCGCCGACAACTTCGTGCCCAGAACCTACAATCACTGGATCTTATACGTCGTCGTCTTTTTGCTCACCTACCTCACACCCATCGCCGTCACCACACAATTCACCACCCGCTTTTTGTGGAGCGTTGCACCCGTGCAAACCGGCGCCATGTACCCGGCCGTCGAACCCGGCGACACCCTGCTCGTCGACCGATCGGTCTACCGCACAACACCGCTACAGCGCGGCGATGTCGTCGCCCTTCGCGCCCCAAACAACAACGATCTCCTCGTCTTACGCGTCATCGGCATGCCCGGCGACGTCGTCAGCATCGAAGGCATCAACCTTTACTTGAACAATGAGGTCGTCCAGAGCCTCCCCCTCCCCACCGAAAGCATCCAATTCCCCGGTTTCACCGCCCGCGACGACATGTACACCTGGATCGAGAAAATCCAACAACGATCCTACGTCATCTCCCTGGCCCCCAACTCCATGCACTCCCTGAACATGCCCCCCCTCGTCATCCCCGACGGCCAGGTTTTCCTACTCTCCGACAACCGCAGCCAGGTCCCACTCCACGAAGAACCCGGCCTCATCCGCGACAGCCGCGTCTTCGGCCCCGTCCCCATCGAGCGCATCGAAGGCAAACCCAGCTTCATCTCCTGGTCCGTCAACCCCGCCA
>JBEBSM010000294.1:0-5112 GCA_040394315.1 Lujinxingia vulgaris | reverse complement strand
TGATGGCCCGAGTAGTCGGGCTCGCGGTTTGATTCCGTGATTGTCATGACGATTGGTCCTCATTATTCGCTGTAAAATTAAGCGAATTTCATTGAGGCTCTAAACCTCATGACGCGCGCCCGATCTTGAAGATCGGCGTGTTTCGTTTGCCTTATCGTAGTGCATTTCATGAAAAAGATTAGAAACATCGCAATTGTTGCTCACGTTGATCACGGCAAGACAACGCTCGTAAATCAACTTCTTGAACAATCTGGCACCATGCCCGCTCACCGTCAGATCGCAGATCGTGCGATGGACAGCAACGCACTTGAACAAGAGCGCGGTATTACAATTTACGCAAAGTGCACTTCGATCGAGTGGGAAGGGTACCGAATTAACGTCATCGATACGCCAGGCCATGCCGATTTCGGTGGTGAAGTTGAACGCGTTTTGAAAATGGTCGACTCCGTTTTGTTGCTTGTCGACTCTTTTGAAGGGCCGATGCCACAAACGAAGTTCGTTCTGCGTAAATCACTCGAACTTGGTCTTAAGCCAATCGTTGTTATCAATAAGATCGATCGCCCAACCGGTCGTCCAGACGCCGTGCTTGACATGGTCTTCGATCTTTTCGCCGATCTCGAAGCATCGGATGAGCAGCTTGATTTCCCTGTCGTTTATGCATCCGGCCTTGCTGGATTCGCGGTAACCGAGCTGGGCGATGAGCGCGTTGATATGGCGCCACTTCTTCGTGCCGTCATCGAACATGTTCCTGCACCGGGCGGCGATGACAATGCGCCTTTGCAGATGCAAGTCGCGACGCTCAAAGCTGATGAGTACCTTGGACGTGTTGGTATTGGCCGTATTTACAACGGTACGATGACTGTTGGTGACCGCGTCGTGATCTGTCGTCGCGATGGCAAAAAAGACGCCGCACGTATCACCAAGTTGTTTGGTTTCCAGGGACTTGATCGCGTTGAGCGCGAAACCGCCGCAGCTGGCGAGATCGTAGCAGTTGCTGGTCTTGAGGCTGTGTTGCCAGGTGACACCATTTGCTGCCCTGAGCAGCCAATGCCGATGCCTGTTATTGAGATCGATGAGCCGACCGTTTCGATGGTTCTCATGATCAACAATAGTCCGTTTGCAGGAACGGAAGGTAAATTCCTCACCACTCGCCAGATCAAAGATCGTCTGGACCGCGAATTGCAGCAAAACGTTGCGTTGCGTGTTGAATCCAGCGACACGACGGAAGGTTTCGTAATTTCCGGTCGTGGCGAAATGCACCTTGGAATTTTGCTCGAAGAAATGCGTCGAGAAGGTTTCGAGATGCAGGTATCGCAGCCCCGCGTTATTTACCGTCAGGACGAAAACGGTAAGCGTTTGGAGCCGATCGAGGAAGTTATCGTCGAAGTTGACGCCGACTATTCCGGAAGCGTTATTCAAAAACTCGCCGAACGTCGCGGTGAAATGACCAAACTTGAAGTCAATGCGGACGGAAGTCAGCGTCTTGAGTTCCTTGTGCCATCACGTGGACTTTTTGGATACCGCTCTGAATTCATGACCGATACGCGCGGAACAGGCGTTATGTATTCGGTTCTGAAAGGTTACGAGCCATTCCGCGGCGAGCTGAACAGTCGTCGAAACGGTGCTCTGATCGCACTCGAGCGCGGCGAGGCAACTGGTTATTCGTTGTCCAGCTTGCAGGAGCGTGGAGCGTTGTTCATCGGACCCCAGGAAGCGATCTATAACGGTCAGGTCATTGGCTTGTGTGCACGTGATAACGATCTTGTTATCAACCCATGCAAGAAAAAGGCGCTTACGAACATGCGTGCATCGGGTACCGACGACGCTGTCGTTTTGACACCCGCACGTCGTTTCAGCCTTGAGCAGGCGATTGAGTTTATTTCGGACGACGAGTATGTCGAGATTACTCCGAAAGCGATTCGAATTCGTAAGGCCGAACTCGATCACACCCGCCGTAAACGCAAATAATTGAAATACTGCTACGCAGCCGCGAACGTTTGATGCCTTCTTTGCTCAACGTTCGCGCGCGTAGCAACTTTTGCGATAAACATTTCCAGCCAAATCGCGTCTTCCGCGATGATCGTTGCTTCGTAGCGATAGACCGTACCGATTGCAGCAACCTTGCTGGCGTTACTGGCGCGGCAGCTCGTAATCGACATCCGCAGATCGTAGCGTTCATCACAGTTTGCGATGCAGACCGTAACGCGAACCGATTCGCCGGGTCTAAGATCAAAATCCCCTAAAAAACATAATGAGTCTTGTTTCCACGTCCGCAGGCTTGAGCGTCGGAGGTGTGAGAAAAATTGCTCTGTGCAGGCGAAATTGCATACGATTTTACGCATAATAGAATCCTGTTTTGTGTGCCGATCATAGCAGTGGAAGGGCCGTCGTGGCCGTACAATCCAGTACACAATGGTTTAGCGTAGAACGAAGTTTGCGCAAGAATTCTTAGTTTTTGGTGGTGGGTAAATTCGTTTGTAAGGGAAGGGGGTGGGGTTGTTGCGGGTGCGGTACCGATCAACAATTCTTGAAAAGATGTCAGGGTAGCGACAAATTGGCCAGGTTTTACGCGGCTTTAAAGAAATATTGCCGACTACGGGTCGCCCGTATTCAGGCGAAGTAAATCGGCAATCGTTTCACTGTTTTTTCAAAGGCGTGAAAAAACGTACTTTTAATCGAGTTCGCCGGCGATATTGGATTCGAGATATTTTCGGCGTTGTGATGAGTCAGGATAGGTCGCGAGCGCGTGCATAAGTTTTGTAACCGCGGCTTCGATTCGCATACGTCCGGCCGAAATCGCGCCGGCTTCAACGAGCTGCCGACTGTTCTGGTATAATCCCAGATTGATTCGTCCTGCGGACTGTGTCGCAACGAGCGCTTCGATACCGGATTCAACAAGTGAATGAATCAGTGGCGCGATGGAAGCAGCGCCGCTCGGTACGGTTCCTGCGCCGAAGGCTGAAAAAACGACACCTTTCAGGTTTGGATAACTGTGTAGCATGGCTTCCAGCATTTCGGGACGAAGGCCGGGAGTGATATGAACAACGACCACGGCCGGTTCAAAGCTGGAGAAACACTGAAATGGAGCGGTTGGATGACGAATGTGAGCCGAAATGTCGATATCGACGCCAAGGCGTGCGAGGGGCTCACAGCCTGGGCTTTCAAATGCGCGGTAATCGTGGGCGTTACTTTTGGTGGTCCGACAGCCTCGCATAAATAGCCCATCAAAACAGATGCCAACTTCGGGAATTTGGCGAGTTGCCAGTTCGACGGCATCCACCAGATTGCGGCGGGCGTCGGTACGGTGGGCGACCAACGGGCGTTGTGCGCCGGTTAAAACAACAGGGCGATCGAGATTGTGTAGAGCAAAGCTGAGTGCACCGGCCGTGTACGCCATTGTGTCGGTGCCATGAACGACTACAAATCCGTCGTATTCAGTCCGAGCAGCGGCGATAGAATTTGCCAGACTCGTCCAGTGTTGTGGGCCAACATCGCTGGAATCGAGATTGCAGACGATTTCGATGTCGAGCTCTGCGATTTGTAGTAACTCGGGGACCGTTTCTGTGAGTGCAGCGGCGTATGTGTCGGGCTCGAGCGGCGTACCGCGCATACCGAGCGTGCCGCCGGTATGAAGTAAAAGAACACGAGGCATGATGATTGTGACCTGTAATTATAGCAAAATGGGGTCTGCAAAAAAGTGCAGCGAAGTTGCCCTGATAGTGCCTTGAATGAGTGGCAGGAGGCAAGATCGGAACTTATTAGATGTGCCGGTTGAACTTCTAGTCTTGTTGCGACAATGATCGATGAATCGCAACCGCAGCATCAATACCCTGGCTAGCAGCGCGCATCGCCAGTTGCAGGCCCGGAGTAATATCGCCTGCCGCAAATACGCCGGTAATTGTTGTCTGAAAGTCGGAATCCACAATGATGCGACCGGTATCGTCACACTGGCAGCCCAGTATATTGACAAGTCCGTCAGGCAAATGCTGGCCCAGTGCGATGAAGATATGATCGCAGGGGACATCTTCTGCCTTTTCTAAAGCGATGTGGTGGAGCGTTCGGTAGCGAGCCTGTAAAAACTGAATCGGCTCGGTAATGATTGGAATACCTCGTTTCGTGAGGTCAGCGACTAAGTCCTGGCTCATTGCGACCGGTTCGCCATGCGTGAAGATGGTTACTTGAGACGTCCAAAAACGTAGGGTGGTCGCGACCGATGCGGCTTTGGGCCCAGAACCAATGACCGCAATGCGCGAATCACGTGCTTCGTATCCATCGCAAAAGGGACAGGTATGGATCGTTGAGCCGTAACAGCGTTCCAGGCCAGGAATATCTGGCCAGTTGTCGCGCAGACCGGCAGCGATAAGCACGCGTTGTGCGAAAATATCGTGATGATCGCGGTTTATAAGCCTGAAATTATTATTGGTTGAACATTGAGCGGCGGATTCAACGTAGTCATCGATGAATTTAACGCCGTATTCGAGACATTGTTGGCGTGAAGCCTTGCGGAAATCGGCCGGGCAGATGGCGGTATGCCCTAAAAACCCGTGAATCCCATGTGTTTTCCAGTTTCTAGGCTCGCCTGAATCGATCACCACGACGTCATGTAAAAGGCGGGCAAGCCATAGCGCAGCCGAGAGGCCTGCGGGTCCAGCGCCAACGATTGCGACGTCATAGATATGGTCTAAAGGATTGTCGTGCGGCGTTTTTGTGGTGGTGGATTGCGTATCCATTTCTGAATTCTCTGCGTGCTTCGGAGGAACGAATCAACTTTTGAAGGCAGTCGAAATGTAGGCGGTGAAACGCAGGTACCAAGTTCAATTATTGAGCGGCGTGAACTATTGTGCGGGGTTATGCTATAGAAAAATGGATGAATTTATTGATATGGTGTGTTTTATGCATTCGAACAGGATTTCGAAACAACATTACATTGAATTTGGCGTAGACAATGGACGGTGATCTTTTTGTACAAAATGGACTAACGATACCTGAGGCAGAGTTGAGTTTTACGGCCAGTCGCTCGGGCGGACCGGGTGGGCAACACGCCAATAAGACCAGTTCGCGCATAACGATTGAATGGGGAGTGGCCAACTCGCTGTGTCTCAATGATTGGCA
>JBEBSM010000293.1:0-5216 GCA_040394315.1 Lujinxingia vulgaris | reverse complement strand
ATACTGCTCGTTACAACGGAAGAAGTCGTGGCCTGACCCACACCTTTTGCTCCGCCGGAAGCATAAAACCCTTTGTAACACCCAACCAGGCCAATGATGATACCAAAAACCGAGGACTTGATCGAGGTAAACAAGAAATCCTGAATACTGATAAAACGCGTAATATGGTGGATGAAAATTCCCGGGTCGGTTTCCATAAACACAACGGAAAGACCGTAGGATGCGATCATACCCACGAAAATAAACAACATATTGAGCACGGGCATCATGAACATGGTGGCCAATAGTCTGGGCATGACCAGATACTGCACGGGATTGATTGCCATAACGGCCATCGCATCGATCTGCTCGGTGACGCGCATCGTACCAAGTTCGGTGGTCATGGAGCTGCCGGTTCGTCCGGCGACCATCAGGCCGGTAAATACGGGTCCAAGCTCGCGAAAAAGCGAGATTGCGACGGTCGCACCGACCAGTGTTTGTGCGTTAAACAAACGAAAGGCGTAATCGGACTGGTAGGAGAGCACCAGGCCGGCAAATACGCCGGTCAGCAAAACAATGAACAGACTGCCGACGCCGACCGATTCGAGTGCTTGAAAAATAATGCGCACGCGGTAGGGCGGCCGAAAAGCCCAGATGATGGCCTCGAAGAGCATCTTGAACATGCCTCCTAGCTCCTCGATGGCGAGGATGAGGTAGGAACCGATGCTTTCAATGGCGGATTTCAGATGGGACAACGCGGTACTCTCAGCAAACAGACACAGGAATTACAAAAGTTAGCAATTAGCGCATAAAACCAAGCGTTGCTGGGTGTGGCGTTAGCACACTTCTTTGTCTACTGCAAAAGTGCATCGGGTGTTTTCAGCGAGAAATATGCGTGCTAGTGTGATCGCAACAGTAGTTCATAATTATTGGGATAAGGGGCGCGTGGAGAGTGTTTTTCTTCTGTTGTCGCGACGATCTTCCGGTTTTAGCAGACCGGAGTGAATAATGAGGAGAGCGTCGTGTTTCTCGAGCAGCTGGAAGGACAAGAACTTGCAGGCAGGTTTTTATTGCGCCGACTGGTAGGCCAGGGCGGGTATGGCGCGGTTTTTGAGGCGGAGCAGCTTTCCGTTGGTCGGCGCTGCGCAGTAAAGGTTCTGTTACCGGACCAGTGTGAAAACGAGGCCATCGCCCGGCGATTTGCGATCGAGGCGCGCGCGATTTCTCAATTGGTTCATACCAACAGCGTCATTCTTTATGACTTCGGGCAGAGCGCGGATCATAATAAGTTGCTGTACCTTGCCATGGAGTTTTTGGAGGGGCAGGATCTAAACGAGCTTATCGAGGAGAAGGGCCAGATTGCGCTTGATGCAACGGTTCACATCGCGCTGCAGATCGGTGGCAGTTTGTTTGAGGCGCATTCGCAGGGGCTGGTGCATCGCGATGTAAAGCCGCACAATGTGATGCTTATTGAGCGTCATAACGATCCGTATTTTGTGAAAGTCATCGATTTTGGGATAGCGAAGGCACTGCAATCGTCGCGTCTGACGATGCAGGAACTTACGCAGGCTGGAACGATGATCGGAACGCCGCATTATATGGCGCCCGAACAGGTGCTCGATGGCGACGTGGATGGTCGTGCGGATCAATATGCGCTGGCGACCACGTTGTATAAAATGCTGGCCGGGCGGACACCGTTTCAGGGAATGACAGCGATCGAGGTGGCGTCAAAGCAGCTCAATGAGAAACCTCTGCCTGTTAGTACGTATCGAACGGATTTGAAAAACTGCGGGACGCTGGACAGCGTGCTGTTGCGTGCGCTTGCGAAGCGGCCGGACGAGCGTTTTGCGAATGTAATGGATTTTGTCGAAGCATTTGCGGCGGCGGCTGCCATGACGACCGACGAGCCGTACTTTTGTGGAGAAAGTACGCTGGTTGATGCGCCGTCTGCGGCAACACAGGCTGGCAAAGAGGTGATACCTGCAACGCTTCAGCTTCAGCCTGTTACTGCGCAGACCGGTGTGACGGCGACAGAAAATGACACGCCGGGTGCAACGTTGTTTGTTGCGCATAATTTTAAGGCCCCTGACTCCCTTGTTCCTACGCCAGAAAAATCACAGATAGCGCCGGGCCAACCTGCGCAGATCAAAGAGCCTACCGCAGAGTCGAAGGTGGAGGTGCAGCCGCAGCGGCGTAATATTACGGCTGAAATTACGTCATCAATGGCGAACCACAAGTGGCTGATCGCAATGGCGCTTGTCTTGTCGTGTGTATTTTTGCTGCTTTTCGGACTTGTTTTTGGACGTTTGTTATCAACGCGGTTTCAGGGTCAGGAAAATAGCGGCAAGGTGCTGATTGCAGAAAACAGCATGGTGAAAGTGGAGCCGAATCAGGCCGGAACACTGATCGTGGCGGATACCAATGCGCGGGCTCTAAGTCATGTTCCCGAGCCAGTTGTTGAACCTGTTGCAGGTGAATCTGTTGCAGGTGAGCCAGTTGTCGCTGAGCAGGCAAAACCACCGATCGATACGAAGCCTGCGCTGGCGGCGGGGAAAGAACGCGCGAAATTTGTGAAAAGTCAGGCGACTCTTCATGGGGAGACCTGGCAAAAAGAGAAAAAGATCGCCCTGGCAGCGAAGGCTGCCGAAGAAGCCGAGGCTGCACAAAAGCCGCAGGTTGGGCGTGTGCGCGTGACCTTGATCCCGTGGGGAACGCTTTATGTAAATCGTCGTGCCTATAGCGACAAGCCGCGACAAGATTTACGACTTGCGCCGGGGCGCTACACCTTCATCTTGAAGCAAGGTAGCGATGAGAAGGTTCGCAAGACCGTTGACGTGGGGGCTGGCTCCAATACAATGGTCGAGCTCGTCGCAAAATAATTGATGACGTAGTCTTGGATACGTTCGCGGGCGCAGTCAGGCCTGCTGAATATTTCGACACTTTAGTAGAATACAGGACGGTTCATGCCAGAGTCAGAACAGGTACAAACGCTTGCACAAGTTGACGACGTTGGTGAGTCGAATGTCGTTTATGCGGAGTTTTCTGCGGTTCGAAAAGAAATCCAACAATTGATCGAGGGTGGCCGTCATCAAGATGCGATCACGCGCTTGCAACAGAGTGCGGATGAGCCGGCGGATACGCGTACCCTTGAAGAAAGCCTCTGGGTGTTTTGTCAGCTTGGTGACTTATGTCGAGCGTTTGACCGTGAAAGTGACGCGCTGGCAGCGTATGAGCGTGCGTATGAACTCGATCCGCGCAAGCGCAACGTGTTGCAGCCGTTGTCCGAGTTGTTGTTGGCACACAAGCGTTCGGAAGAAGGTATTCAGGTCGTGCAATCGCTTTTGTTGCACCACAAAGGAGAGCTGCCGGAGGACGAGCTATGTCAGATCTATCGTCGACTGGGCGCATTGCATGAAGCCGCCGATGATTTTGAGAAAGCGCGTCACGCGTTTGAAAAAGCGCTGGAATATCAGCCCGACGATCCGCAGGCGCTCACCGGTGTTTTGCGCGTGGTCGGACAAATCGGCGAACCCAGTGATGTCGTGGAAGCACGGCTGAAACTGATCAATAGCCTGGACAACGCTCAGGCGCGCTCCATGGCATTGGTTGCGCTTGGCGACGATTGGCAGAGTAAATTCAATGATCCCGGTCGGGCATTGGATACGTATGAGCAGGCCGTATCGGAGTGGAACGGCAATCAGCGTGCGATCGAGCGTATCGCCGACACCGCGCGCGAAATGAACGACTGGCGCCGTGTCAGTCGCGCCTATTTCACGCTAAGCAGGCTGGCCGGCGAAGATTCGGTCAAGGCCGCAGACTGGCTGATCAAGTCGTGTTTTGTTGCGCGCGATGAGTTGTGGGAGGCCGATAAAGCGCTTACCGGGTTTCGAAAAGCACTTGAAATCGATCCGAGCCGACTGGACGCTTTTAAGGCACTGACATCGATTTTGGTCGATACCCAGGACTGGGACGGACTGGAAGTGGCTTACGTTCAATTGATTGGAGCCAATCAAGAACGTGCAGATGTCGATCCCAATTTGCTGGTCGTTTTGTGGCAAAAGTTGGGCGATCTGTATCGTTTGCATCTTAAACGCACCGGCGATGCAGTGTTTGCATACGATCAGGCCAGCCAGCTCATGCCGGATAACGTCGAGTTGCATGAATCGGTCATTGAATTGACGGAAAACGATGCAGACGCGCTTGATTTGGCACTGGAGCATCTTGAGGCGTTACGTTTGCGCTCGGATGATCGCTCGGCTGTTCTGGAACGAACGGGACGTGTTTATCTGCGAAAGAAAGACATCGATCGCGCACTATGTATTTTCCGCGTACTTGCGTACACGGGACATCCGCTCGATGAGCGCGCGCTTGGCTTTGTAAAACGCTATGAATCACCGATCGTTCGTCCGTTGAAAACTGGTTTGACCAGTCAGCTTTTGCAAGAATATGTCGTAAGCAGTGCGCTGGAAACGGCGATCAGCGACACCTTCACGTTGTTAAAGCCAGTTCTTGAAGAATGGACGGGTGAGAGCCGGGCAAAATACAATTTGCGCCGAAAAGATCGCGTAAAGCTTGAAGAGCAGCTGGCGTTTAACAACTTGTTTCGAACGATCGGTGCTTCGCTAGGTTATCTGGAGTTGCCGGAATTGTGGCGAAAAGAAGATCAGATCGGTCTGATCAACGGCGCTCTGATTCCCGAAGGTCTGATCGTTGGCGATGATCTTCTTGGCAGTGGTCGTGAAAAGCACATTGCATTTGTGGTCTCGAAACAACTCTTCTTGTTCCTAAAACCATTTTATCTGGCCGCAATCCGACCGCTTGGCGATCTGCAAGGATTTTTTCTTCGCGCCGTCGCACTTGCTCGCCCGGATCTCGATATTGCAAGTTCGCTGGAACAAGACAGCGCGTTTCGTGAGATGCGAAAGCGAATTAAGGGGCCTGATTACGACAGATTGGTAAAAGCGATCACAAAAGTAACGGCAAATGGCACCGATGTAGCGCTCGGAGCATGGCTAGAGGCGGTTGAAGACACCGCAAATCGCGTCGGATTTATTTTTTGTGATGACCTAAAAGTCTGTGAGGAGTATTTGCGCCGCGACCCACAGCCGATCAGCAGTCGATCAGTTGAACAACGAATGCAATCTCTCGTTGACTACTCTGTCAGTGAGCAGTACCTCTCCCTACGCCCTTTGTTGGGAATAAACGCGACCTGAAAGGCTTCTCTTATCCAGTGTGAT
>JBEBSM010000292.1:0-5223 GCA_040394315.1 Lujinxingia vulgaris | reverse complement strand
TGATGGCGCTTGAAGACGCGTTCAAGATTTTGTCGTTCGGTCTGGCCGCTGCGCGTGATGCCGGCGGAATCGATGTGAATCAGCCGTTCGTGCTGGACGCGCGCGCGCTGCTAGCCGGCAACGGACGGCAGCAAGCGGATGGTGGCCTTGCGCAACGTCAGATGCTTGCTCAGATATTGAAACGACGACCGCTGGATGCGTTTTTTAGCGCAGGCGGAGAATCCAATCATTCCGGGTTTGGTCTGATGAGCCATGTCACCAACACGCAGGATGACGTTGCAATGATTGAGCTTTCGTTTGAAGTGGACGCGGAATTGTCGTCGTTGCTTGAGCTGATGAATCACTCAAGTTCGCAGTCTGTGCGCTTGCGTACGATGCTCGAAACGCGCCTGGACGAGCTTCTCGATATGCATTTCGGGGAGGTTGTCGCGGAAAGTGTTGCAGCGGCTGTCGCCAAACCTGGCACCAAACCTGTCATCAAACCGGGCAATCCACCGCGTGTCGACAAGGCGCGGCAAGATTCTGACGACGTGGCTGAAACGAAAGCCGATAAAACGTCAAAAGACGACAAACCAGAGGATGGTCTGTCGCCTTCGGTGAGCTAACAAGCCGCGTACTATTCTTGCAAATAAACGATTGAGAACGAAACGTCTGAATATCGGTCAGCGATGATGCGCGGGATCTGATCGAGTTCTGGAATCCAGGCCGCCGAACCGCGTCGTGCGCTCAAGATGATGACGTGCGTGTTTTCTGCGACGGCTTTGTCGAGCGCTTTGCCGATATCCGACCAGTTTTCAACGGCCGAGTAGTGCGTGGGCAGGTCGGGTTTGGTGTTGTTAATCAGGTCACGCTCAATCTCGATCTGGCGTTTTTCACAGATGATTTTTAGGCCCGCATCGACGCGCGCAGCGATTTGTTTGACGGCGTGAATCGCCTCGGTGAAACCGATGCCGCGCTCCGCAAACGGCGGAATTGCCAGGATGACGCGAGCCGTTGTGTTGAGGGGATGGTCGAGCTTGTTGACGAAAACCATCTGAGTAGTTTCTTGCAAAAGCTGATCGAGCACACTGCCAAAAATACGTTCGCGGGTCGACACGACGCCGTTCCAGCCGATGACGATTTTGGAGATTCCTTCCTCACGCGCGGCGCGCGCGATGCCCTGGGCGATATTGAGGTCGATGCGTGTCAGCGGCAGTGCACGCGCGGAAGCGTCGTTGATGCGCGTAACTGCATGCTTTAAGTTTTCCTGTTTTACGATCAAACGCTCTTCGACCTTCGAGCCTTCGGAGACGACCATCAGCGGATAAATGGCTTCGTCGCTGGCCGGATCGTGAATAAAGAGCGCCATGTCGATCAGATAATCCGACGTTTTGGGGTTGGACAGCGGAACCAGGATGCGTTCCGGCGCTTCATCCAACTCCACCGGAGCCTCTTCCGTCTGTCGCACAATTTCTCGCCCGAATCTCTCGACGAGGGAAGGGCCGACGATGCAGGTGATGAGGATCATGACGACGACGGCGTTGACGACCGATGCGTCGAACAATCCGACGTCAAAGCCGATGAGGGTAACAGCGAGCGTTGCGGCGGCCTGTGGCGTGGAAAGCCCGAGGATGAGCCAGCCCTCGGCGGGCGTATAGCCGAACACCATTCTGGCGGCTCGGGAGGCCAAAAACTTTCCGGAAAATACCAGTGCAGTCAGGACCAGGGCGAGTTTCCAGATTTCCAGGCTCTGGAAAAGAACGCGGAAATCGACGAGTAGGCCGACGGAAATCAGGAAGAACGGTACGAAAAGCGCATCACCGTTGAAGTTGATGCGCGACATCAGCGTGCTTTGTTCGGGGATCAGGCGATTGATCGCGAGTCCGCACAAGAAGGCGCCGATAATGGAAGCCAGACCGATGTATTGTGCGACGTAGGCGGTGATAAAAAGCAGAGTCATCAAGAAGGCGTATTCGACTTCTGGTTTGTTGCGCACGGTGCGGAAAAACCACAGGCCAAGGCGCGGGATGCCGAGCAGTACGACGAGCACAAAGACAAGGGAGCGGGCGGCGAAAAACAGCCAGAACCACAGCGTTGGCGGTGTGTCGCCCTGGGTTGCCATGACGACCGCAAAGAGCGTCAGCGAAACGGCGTCGGTGATGATGGTTCCACCGACGGTCATGGTAACGGCGGAGTTTTTGTTCAGGCCTAAGCGTGCATCGTTCGTTTAGGCGATGAGCTTATGCGAGCCAACGATTTAAGCGAGCATTAAGACGGCGGCCAGCGAAAAGTCGAGAAACGACAGCTCAAGACCGAATCCGCGGATATATGGCATCGCAAAGTGCAGTATGCCGATGGTTAAAACCGAGGGGAACAAAAAGGTCGTTAACCCGAATCCGATACTTCGCTTGCGGTATTTGTTGAACTGGTTGATGTCGAGCGAGATACCGGCCACGAACATCAGGTACATCAGGCCGATCGTGCCGAGCAAAATGATCGTGCTGTCGCGCTCGAGTAAGTTGAGTGCCGACGGGCCAGCGATGGCACCGGCTAAAATAATGCCGACCAACCCCGGTATGCGAAGACGGCTCACAACCTGAGGTGCAAGTAAAATGATTGCCATCACAGTGGCGACAATCAATACCGGATCGGTAAAGGGAAAGGTAATGGTTGGAAATTGCGACACGTCACTCCTTGTGGTGGGTCCTACTCACACAAAGTGGAGTTTTATCCAGCGCTGGCTTGTTGGCAACCTGCATTTGTGATCCCAGGGTGTCTGCGCCGGGTTTTGAGCGACTGGAGATCGACAACAACGCGAGAAATCAGCTAGGGTGCGCGGCGTAGTGAGAGGATAGAAATTACAGAGTTCTGGTTCGATTATGAAGAGGTTTTCAGTGCGGATTGCAATCGTTACAGGTGCTTCGGGTGGAATGGGCTGGGAGTTTGCGCGTCAGTTGGATGGAAAAGACGAGTTAGATGAAATCTGGCTGGTCGCGCGTCGGCGAGAAAATATGGAGGAATTGGCGAGTTTGTTGGAGAAAACGCCGACACGAATTTTTGCGCTGGACTTGACGGTGCCCGAGCAGCTCAAGAATTTGTTTGATGCCATGGAAAAAGAAAAGCCGGAGATTGTCTGGCTTATCAATAATGCCGGGTACGGCAAGATCGGTGCGTTTGATACGGTCGATGTCGACACGAACCTGAATATGATCGACTTAAATATTCGTTCGTTGACCGAGATTACGCAGCGCGCGCTTCCGTACTGTGATCGTGGCAGCAAGATTGTGCAGATAGCGAGCTCGGCGGGCTGGTTGCCGCTGACGAATTTTGCGGTGTACGGCGCATCGAAGGCGTATGTTGTGCAGTTTTCGAATGCGTTGGCGCGTGAGCTCAAACCGCGTGGCATCAGTGTGACGGCGGTGTGTCCGGGGCCGGTTGCCACCGAGTTTTTTGATGTGGCTTCGGGCGCTGGAACCAAAGCGGATATGCCAGAATTCGTTACGGCGCAGGCCGATAAGGTTGTTCGGCTGGCGATTCGTGATGCGCGCAAGGGGCATGCAAATTCGGTTTACGGGCTGAGCATCAAGGCGTTGGGCGTGTTTAGTGGAGTGATTCCGCGTGGCCTGGCGACCTGGGCAACGGGCAAGATGTACGGTTGATGATGTTGTGCGTTTGTGGAAAACCCCCGTTTAAGAAGAAGTAATTATGGCACGAATGCAACTCGTCAGCAGTGTTTCGAAGTGGGGCATGCTGCAGTGGCCGGCGCAATCGCGCGGTCGCCTGGTGATTTTCACGGTTTTGTTATCGGCAGCGACGGCCGCCTTCGGGCTGTGGGGTGCGGATTACGCGCTTCATCGCAGTCACTCGGTGATGCTGAACCTGATTATGATGACGGCCTGCCTGGTATTGCTGGTGATCGTCGCGTTTTCGCAGGCCGTGCTGGTGGGCGATTTGTTTTTCGGCAGCCAGTGGCGCGAACAGATTTTTCTGGGCAAAAAACCGGTTCGTGAGGACAGCGCGCACGATATGCGCGTGGTCGATGAGCGTAGTTCGGAGTTTTTGATAGCGCTTATCTGCCTGTTTTTTGCCAACGGTTTTGCTCTGAACACCGCGGCCGGTGGGTTCATGGATTACTATCAAAACGAGGGGTTTTCCAAGGTGCGCTTGCGTGCCGATGAGCCCAGCGAACGGATTGCGGCGCTGGTGGATATTGCAGATCCTTTCAATCAAAAGCTGTGGGAGCGGCCGGGTATTCAGGATTCGGTGGTCGAGAGCTTTTCGGACCCGGACGAAGATGTGCGCGCACAGGCAGTGTGGACGGCCGGTCGGCTCAAGATTCAGAGCGCGCGGCCGGCATTGATGCAAACGCTTGGCGACGCGAATCAGAACAGTACGGTGCGTGCAGAGGCAGCGGTTGCGCTTGGAAAGCTCGGCAACGATACCGAGAGCCGGCGCTTGCTCGAAGAGGTTGCCGCAGACAGCACAGATCACACCCTCCAGATCGGTTGCCTGCGCGGCCTTGGCCTGATGGCGTCCGGTTTGTCGGTCGCACCGCTGGGTGAGCTGGTGGAATCGGACAACGAAGAAGTGCAGATTTACGCGCTCTGGGCGCTCGGCCAGATTGGTAATGATCTGGCGCGTGGGGTCGTGAAAAAGTACGTGGACGCAGAGCCAACCGGCGTGTTTCGTTGCGCGGTCTACGATGCTTTTAAGATGACGGCCTCCAAAGAAGACACGATGTGGGCACGGCGCGAGTTTCAACGCACCGACAAAGAGGCGGACTGCGCGCGCGTGGCCTGGGAAGATCGCAGCGCAAAAACCTACGATATTATCTGGGGCGAAACCGTCCGGATTAAGTTGTTGAAGATTGTCGCGAATACGAATCCTTTTGATCATCAGGAATGGATTCAACGTCTGGTAAACGATCCGAGCGAGTCGTGGCGCGTGCGCGAGGTTGCCGACGAGGTTTTGAAGCAGATGAAAAAGGCGAAACGATAACGCCAGAAATTATTGTTCCATCCAAGATTTTGTGCTTGTACGCAGGTTCGCAAGCAGGTAAACACTGAGCCTGTAACAAGCGTTTTGCATGGGTAACTCAGCTGGATAGAGTGTTGGCTTCCGAAGCCAAAAGTCGTGGGTTCGAATCCCGCCCCGTGCACTAATCAAATCAACAAGTTGCGGGTGTTTTTAATTATTCTGATCGCCAGTTGGCTTTGGTGTCACCACTGAAGTCACCAGCGAATC
>JBEBSM010000291.1:0-5235 GCA_040394315.1 Lujinxingia vulgaris | reverse complement strand
TTATTGGAGTGTTCCGCATAGAAGAAATCGAGAAACGGTCGATAAGATAATACGGTGCGCGGGCCTTCATCAGTCAAACTTATAGGAGCAAACATGCGTTGGAGAGATGGTAGGCGAAGTGGCAATGTCGAAGATCGCCGCGGGATTTCGGCAGGAACGGCAGTGAAGGGCGGCGGCATTGGTGTGATCGTGATGGCATTGATTGCGATGGCTTTCGGCGTAGATCCGAGCTTTTTATTGCAGCAACTTGATTCCGGCAGCGCGACATCTTCCACGCAACAACAGGGAACTGTCGGTGCGCCGGATGATGAAAAAGGCGAGTTTGTTGCAGTGGTTTTGGCGGACATGGAGGATACGTGGAACCCGCTTTTTCGGGAAATGGGCCAGACTTATCAGGAGCCGCGACTGGTATTATTCAGTGATGCAGTGCAGTCCGCGTGTGGCTTTCAGCAATCGGCCGTCGGACCTTTTTATTGCCCGGGCGATAAGCAAGTTTATCTCGATCTGACGTTTTTTCACGACCTGGATAAGACGCTTGGCGCGCCTGGGGAATTTGCACAGGCTTACGTCATTGCGCACGAAGTAGGTCATCACGTGCAAACATTGCTGGGAATTTCGGCCGACGTACACCAGCAAAAACGCGGCGTAAGTAAGATCGAAGCCAATGCATTGTCGGTGAAGCAGGAGCTGCAGGCGGATTGTTTTGCAGGCATCTGGGCACATTACGCGAACAGCCAGCGACAAGTATTGGAGCCGGGTGACATGGAAATCGCGCTCAACGCAGCCAGTGCAATCGGTGATGATCGTCTGCAAAAGCGCGGTAGCGGACAGGTCGTGCCGGAGTCGTTTACGCACGGAACTTCGGAGCAGCGCATGCGCTGGTTTAAGCGCGGTTTTGATACCGGAAAAGTGCGCGAATGCGATACGTTTCTGGCAAAAAGCCTCTAAACTCGGCTAAACTCTTGTGTTTGAAATCTACAGTTTCTATGAAAGCTGTTGGATATAAGAAACGTGGGAATGTAGCTATATGGTTGTAAAACAATAGAAATGCGGCTAAGCGTTTCTATGCGTAATAAAGATGTTTTACCGAATAGGCCAACTGTTTCTGGAGTCATGAATATGTGGAGCGATCGTCTAATGAATGCAAAATACGGTTTCGTTAAACAACGTATGGCGGCGCTTTTGTTAGCGATCTCCGCCGTTCTTATTGTAAGTGGCTGTGGTGACAGCGAAAATGAACGCGATAAGCCCGCTAATACGGATGTTGGCTATTCGGACGTAGAATCTGGAACGGATGCAGATCCGGGCACCGACGTGGCTTCGGGAACGGATGCAGATCCGGGAACGGACGCAGATCCGGGCACGGACGTGGCTCCGGGAACGGATGCAGATCCGGGAACGGATGCAGATCCGGGCACGGATGCAGATCCCGGAACGGATGCAGATCCGGGAACGGACGCAGATCCCGGCGAGCAATGTACTGAAAACGCGACCCGCTGCTCCGTCCAGGGCCATGTCGAAACTTGTTCCAACAACGCGTGGAGTGAATCCGAAACCTGCGCGCTGGGTTGCCTTGCCGGCGCGTGCACGACCGAAGTTTCGTGCAACGCAGGTGCGTATCGCTGCAACGACCGAAACGTCGAGATTTGCAATGCGTCTGGTTCGTCGTATCTACACATCGAAACCTGCGCAAACGCTTGCGATGCCGGGCTTTGCACCGGTAATTGCACGCCGGGTGCCAGTCGCTGTAACGGCGACAAAGTCGAGACTTGCAACGGTGCCGGAACCGCATGGACGGTGAACGAAACCTGCGCAACCTCTTGTCATGCTGGCACCAAACAATGCACGCTTGCGAAACTGGAGATTACCGCCAACACCGAAATGAACGGCACGATTATCGTGGATGGACCGGTTCTCGTCCGCTCCGGCGCGATGTTGTTTTCGCCAACCGGCGAGCTAAATATCAGCGCCTCAAGCATCACCGTGGAGCTGGGCGGATCGATTGCAGTTGCGCCAACCGGGAAAAATCTCGCAGGCCAGGGCCGTGAAGGCGTCTATGTGTATTGCTACAATATGTCGCGCTACGGCGGCGGTTGGGGCGGACACTACGGAACGTCGTCAACCCGTCCACTTTGTTCGAACGTTGGCTCGCCACTCATCGTTGGATCTCCCAATGATGTGTTTGTTGAAGAAGGTTCGGCCGGTGGCCAAGGAAGCGGAAACCAGTATTCCGGAAAGGGCGGTCTGGGCGGCGGTACACTGCGTTTAATCGCAGATGAGATCAATATCGCCGGACAAATTACTGCTAACGGTCAGGACGGAACCAGTGCAACTTCGTCCAACTACGGCGCCGGCGGCGGTGGTTCTGGCGGCGGTGTTTTACTCGCCGCCAATAAGCTTGTTGTGAGTGGTGTGATTACCGCAGCAGGTGGAAAAGCCGGTGAAATGACCACAACCTATGTGCGAGGAACCGACGGTGGCCTGGGGCGTGTAAAACTGCTGTACGGTTCGCAGCGCCAGATTACCGGTACGATAACCGGCGCAAAAACTGAAGGACTCATGCCTTCGATGAAGCTCTCCTCGCCGACGCATCCCGATCCGTCGCTCGTGTATAACGATGGATTTGAATCGGCCGCGATGACCTGGGAACAGGCGTTTCCGAGCGTGCAGGGTTATTATTACAGAATCTCGACTACTGAGTATCAGGTCCCAACGCCTGCAACGGGTACGTTCGTCGCAGACGATCTGGTCGTATTGCCGAACAGCTTGTTCTCGAATAATCGCGTCAACTATTTTCACTTCACGTCAGTAAACGCGAGCTCCGAAGTAAGCCTTGTTGAAAATCGATTCTCGATGAACATCAATGCAACACCGCCTACCGTCACGTCGACTAGCCACGGCAATCAGGCAGCGTGGAGCCCCAATGCAACCGCGTTTTTTGCCTGGACGGTGCCTTATGACGATGAAAACGTAACCAATTATTATTACGTTATCGATCAATATGGCGATACCGTTCCGACCAAAACCGACACCGCGTTGCAGCCAACGCAAAAGCAACTGATTCGCCAGAATATGCAGCCAGGCATCTGGATGTTCCACATCGTGGCGGCCGATACGCAGGGGCGCTTTACTCGCAAGGCTGGCCATTATCGCGTTCAAATTGGCGACAATCCAGGCAATGGAAACGTGCTCGGAACGATCGTCGATCAACATGCACAACCCGTCGTCGGCGCAACTGTCACGGTTAACCGCGGACTGCTTTTGCCACAGACCGCGAATGCAACGACCAACGCAGCCGGTAGCTACAACATGCCGACCGTGCCCGCAGGAAGCTGGGAACTGCGCATTACCGTTCCCGGTTTTGAAACAAAGGATGTCGTGGTTGAAGTAGAGAATGGCAAGCCCACGAACGCAAATATCACGCTCAATAAGCTGTAAAACGATCGGGTATTCGACAAAAAAGCCGCACCCTCCAAATGGAGAGTGCGGCTTTTTTAATGCGTCAGCGCTAAACTAAAATTTCTTAGTTGAGTGCAGGAACGTCAGCTACAAAATTCAGCTTGAGCAAGACTTCCTTTTTGATCAGGTCGTCTGCTTTTCCTTCGTATACGATCCCGTAATCGAAACGATTGATCTCGAATTCAGCCATGGTGTGCATCTTGCCGTCTACGATCGCAATTTCGACAGGGAACGTAATCGACTTGGTTTCGCCCTTGATCGTCATGTCGCCGGTGACCGTGTATTTATTGAGGTCGGTCGTAGCAACAACGACTTCGGTCGATTCGAACGTAGCGCGAGGATAGGTTTCGACTTCGAAGAAATCAGCGGACTTGAGGTGCTCGGTGAGTTGTTCGGCGTCCGTGTAAATCGAGTTTATATCGACTTCGAACTTAACCTTTCCGATCGTTCCGTTCTCGTCGAAGCTCATTTCGCCGGCGTAGTTGGTGAATCCACCGTCATGACCGCCCGACTGCTTGGCGCCGTAGAACTCAAGCTTGGAGGCGCTGGTATCAACCGTCACAGTGCCGTTCGCAAGTTTTGTGTACACAGACATACGCTCATTTGCGTGGTCATGCGCGGCATCTTTTTTCGCTTCGGCTGCAGCCATGTCAGCGTTTGCCTGTTGCTGAGCCTTGGTTACATCATCCGGCGCATACTTGCTGGCGGTCGAGCAAGCAGCGGTAAATACAAACGACAGAGCGAGCAAAACAAGGAGTGATTTTTTCTGCATTATACAACTCATTCAAAGGTTATTAAGCAAATTACGATTCAAAACCGATCTGGTTCGCAGACGTTTTACGCCGATTTCTACCAGAATACAAACGTCAGTCGTGGTCAGCTTCAACATTTAAAGCGTGACACTAAGCATGAAAATGGTTCGAGTTATTCCAATACAATGGTTTTTGTCGCAGGAAAAGTAACTTTTTTCTTGTTCATCTTGCCCTGAATAACCGCAAAAACTTCAAACGTTCCGGCTTCCACCGGTAGCACGATGCGTGGTCCTTTCCCGATCATTTGATTGTTCACAAACACCGGCACACCCGCCGGAGCGGTGATCGTCAGGCAATCGCAATGTGCCGATAATTTCTCAAACATTCGAACAGCCGTGTCGCTGCGAATCGCAAAGTTGATGTTGTTCGCAGTGGTAACCCCGGACGTCACAACGCCCACGACCTGACCGTGGCGGTTAAAAACCGGTCCACCTGACGCACCCGGATTGATAGGGATTTGCGTCTGGAAAACGGGTTCATCCATTTCGCTTGGATAAATATTCGAGACCATTCCGGTGGTATACGTCCAGATTCCGCCCGCGCTGTGCCCCACCGACGCGACCCAGCTGCCGATTCTCAGGTTCGAAAATCCAGCGAGTGACAAAGGCACGGTCGATTTCAGCGGCACCTGGATGAGCGCTAGATCGATGTTATCGCCAGCCAGCGCCAATACCCTGGCCTTGGCGTGGCGCCCATCGCGCAGCACGACATCGACCTCTTGGGCCTTGCCCACGACATGCGCGTTCGTGAGCGCCAGACCGTCGTTGGACACAAAAAATCCCGAGCCCAGCGATTTGCCGTGCGAGATATAGATGACCGACGGCGCAATCTTTTCAAACAACGCCTGCTGGCGAGCTTCGATGGCAGCCAGCGGATCTGCGGCGATTCCAAGTCCACCAGCTACCGTTTGAGCGGCGGCAGGCGCACTGAATCCCACAATAAATAAAATAGCAGCGAGCAGTTT